>NZ_JBLYZI010000079.1:0-27164 GCF_057680865.1 Endozoicomonas sp. Z74 | reverse complement strand
TAGCAACTCGTTACGAGCGGCTTCTGCGTAACTATACGGGAATGCTTCAAATAGCAGCCATCATGGTCTGGTTGGCATGAGTTTGAGTTAAAATCTGGCAGATCGGTTAGATGAGAACGCCGCCTAGTGTTGCAAAGAGGAATTCTCAAGTGTCAAATGAATCTTCTGTCGTATATTTTTCACACAGGCGGGGCTGCCTGAAATGGAGCACTAGCCAAATGATCTTGCCGTAGGATAGTATCACCTTTACTCCGGTGGCTATACAGGTTGTCCGGAGCGACTGGCAAACAACAATTTTAAGAATGTGATTTTATCAATCCGGCAGTCAATGGAAGCGAGTATTACAGGACATGGCAGATAACCTGGTTCTTGAAGTGATTGATGGCCCGATGGAAGCCAATATGGCGGGCCACCGGAAGACTTTTGTCAAGGCGGGGGGGTCCATTGGTCGGGCCGATGGCAATACCTGGGTGCTCCCCGATGTAGAACGCATCGTTTCTTCAAGCCATGCGGATATTCTGTTTGCCAACGGCGCTTATCTTCTGGTGGATAAAAGCACCAATGGGACGTTTATAAATGGTGCCGATGCTCCGGTAGGCTCCGGTCAGCAGGTTCCCTTAAACGATGGCGATTTAATCGGTGTGGGTCACTATCAGATCAAAGTGTCCATTAAGCAGGATACCTTTGAGTTGCCGGAAGGGTTGGGCAGTGTGGATTTTCTTGATGATTCTGATAAAACCACGCTTGGGGTCTTTGCTGAAGCGCCACCGTCGGCACCACCCCATAAAAGCGATCAATTTGATCAATGGTTTGAGCCGGGTAATGAGCAGCAAGGAAAGGATCTGTGGGGTACCGTTGAGACAGGAGAGAGTGCCTCTCTGGTGTCTGGACCATCGTCTGTTGATCCTCTCGCTGGTTTAACGCCCCCCCCCGTTGCGGTTGATCCGCTCTCTGCCTCTGCCGCCCCCCTTGACCCTCTTGACGCACTGACGGGTAGTGGTGGCAGCTGGGATGCCCAGACACCGCAAATGGCTGTGCCTTCAGGTGGCGATGATTGGTGGCTGAGCGAGCCTGACCATGTACCGGCGGTTGAGCAGTCTATTGCTATTCCCAGACCAGTCTCCACTCCCAGTCAACCACCTACCGTTCCGAAACCCGCTGCAATTCCTGCTTCTCCGGCGCTGGACTCGATGAGTCTGGATCAGTTGCTGACACCTGCGGAGCTGCCGGAAGCCGCAGCGGCCAGCCCGGCACCGCTTCCACCACGGACACAGGACTTGCCGGCGGCCGAGACACCATCCGTTGTGCCTGTACAGCCGGCCACGCCTTCGGTATCAAGGGGTGTCGATCACTCCGCTACGGCGAATCATCGCTCATTGATCGACGCTCTTGGTCTTGGGAATATCGACCCCAATCAGCTGCAGACCCTGGATCAGGAAAGCGCCGCACTGATACGGGAAACCGTCAGTCGTTTAATGGATCTGCTCCGGGCCCGCAGCAGCATCAAGAATGAACTCCGTGTTGAACGCACCATGATCCAGAGTCAGGATAATAATCCGCTGAAGTTTTCTGCCACGGTGGAAGATGCACTTACAATGATGTTTGGTAGTGGGCAGGGGGCATTTTTATCCCCTACAGATGCCATACGGGATAGCTTTGATAATATCTCCGATCATCAGGTGGCGGTGATGTTTGCCATGCGCACCGCCTATGAACATATGCTGTCACGGTTTGACCCGCAGCAGTTACAACCGTTGCTGGAGCGCATGAACAGCAAGGGGTTGTCGTTTAATAAAAAGGCCAGGAACTGGGAGGCTTACGAAGCCTGGTTCAAGGAGCAGAAGTCTGACGCAGAAGCCAACTACAACCGGTTGTTTGGTGAAGTGTTTGCCGAGGCCTATGAAAAGAAATTGTCTGAACTTAATGCGGTCAGGCAGATGGGGTAATCCTCCCATTAATAACAGTGATGCGCTAATAACAATAATTGTCTTTGCTGCAGGAGCAGAAGGGGTTTCAGGATGTCTCTGAAGGTTTTTTATCAACGAAGTTTAATACTGCTTGCCGGGATCGTCCTGGCCGGATGCAGCACCACTCGGGAAGTGGTGGACTCTGGTCGTGAGTTGCTGGATTTTGATACCGTGGTGAGTATGAAACTGCAGGCGGATGATCAGGTGAACCTGGACGATGAGGGCCGGCCCTCCCCTCTGGTTATCCGGGTGTTCAAGCTGGCCGATGACCGACAGTTCCAGCGAGAAGACTTTCTCTCCCTCTATGAATATTCCGGTGAACGGCTGGGCAATGATCTTCTGGGCACCATTCAACTCAAGGAGATTGCACCGGGAGAGTCTCGCCTGGAGACCTTTGAGTTAACGCCGGAGGTCCGGTTTCTGGGGGTGATGGCGGAGTACTCGCGGTATACGGAAACTCGCAACCTGTTGGTGCTGCCCGTGCGGGCCCATAACGACAGCGGTTATACCGTGATTGCCAGTGACCGTGGGCTGGTGCAGAAACGATAACGCGTTCAAGGGATGGTTCGGGGGATAGAAGCGGGATGGTCAATAAAAACCGGGTGGTCTGGTCGGAAGGCATGTTTCTCCGTCCACAACACTTTCAGCAGCAGGAGCGTTTTCTGGAGTCCTGGGTCGAGAGTCGGGTCAGTGCCCTCAATGCCTATGGTTGGGGGCTGAGAAAATTACGATTTGATCTTGAGCTGTTGCGGCTCGGGAAACTCTCTCTTGTGGAGGCGGAAGGGGTGTTTCCCGATGGAACCCCGTTTTCCATTCCCGGTGAGGAAGCGCCACCGGAGGTGCTTGATATTCCCGTGAATACCCGGGATGAGGCTATTTTTCTCTGTTTGCCCCTGCGTCGCCCCGGGGTTCGTCAGAGTGCCCGGGCGGGGGAGCAGGCTCCCCAGGCACGCTATATCTGTCAAAGCCATGATGTGCGTAACAACGCTTCGGACTCCGCCGAAGAGGCGTCCATTGAAACCGGACAGATGGCGCTTACCCTGAAACCCGGATCGGACGATTTAAACGGCTACGCGTGTATTGGTATTACCCAGGTGCTGGAACGGCAGCCGGACAAACCGGTCAAGCTGGATCATCATTTTGTTCCCCCCTTGCTGGACTGCCAGCTGTCACCGGTAACCAGTGGTTATATTGAAGAACTGATTGGCCTGTTACGACAGCGGGGCAATGCTCTCAGTTACCGCTTATGCGATAGTGGCAGGGCCGGTTCGGCGGAAATAGCTGACTATATGCTTTTGCAGGTTATTAACCGCTATGAGCCACTGATGGTGGCCCTGTCCCGACAGAAACTGCTGCACCCCATGGAGTTGTATAAAGAACTTCTCCAGCTTTGCGGTGAACTGTCCACCTTTACCGCCAGCAAGAAGCGCCCCGAAGATTTCCCGGCGTTTTCCCAGGACAACTTGGGGGAGATTTTTGCGTCCGTGGTCGCTGGTTTGAGGCAGTCCCTCAGTACAGTGCTGGAACAGACGGCCATCGCTCTCGAACTGACCCAACGCAAGTTTGGAATTTACGTTTCGCCGGTCAATGACCGGAGTCTGATCGACGGAGCCACCTTCGTGCTGGCTGTGAAGGCGGATATGCCCGGCGAAGCCCTTCGCAATAACTTTCCTTCCCAGGCCCGGGTGGCCCCGGTGGAGGTGATTCGTGAGCTGATTTCCGCCTCCATGCCCGGCATTATGTTGCGGCCCCTGCCCGTGGCCCCGAGGCAGATTCCCTATCATGCCGGATTTGCCTATTTCCAGCTTGAGAAAACCGGAAAGCCCTGGGCGGCCATGAAAAACTCCGGTGGTTTTGCGGTTCATCTGGGGGCTGAGTTCCCGGGGGTGGAAATGGAGTTCTGGGCTGTGAGGGATTAACCATGAACGATCGAACCGTCATTATTCCTACGCCGGGCAGTCATCAGCCGACGGCCCAGGCTGCACCTCAATCCACGGCGCCACCATTGGCTGATTCGTTGTCGGCGGGGCTGGAGCAGGTGCGTATCCGTTCCTCCCTGAATCCAGTGGTGGAAGCGGCATCCACGTTGTTGACGCTGATGATCAAGTTGCGCACCACCACGGAGTTTAATCAGGCTCCGAATCTGCACCAGTTAATGACCTCGGAAATCCAGCGGTTTGACCGGGAGCTGCAATCTTTGGGGATGAAGCCAGAGACGACGGTGGCCGCACGCTACCTGATGTGCACTGTTCTGGATGAAACCGTGATGAACACTCCCTGGGGTGCCAGCAGTGGCTGGAGTCAGCGCTCACTGCTCAGTTTGTTTCATCGAGAGAGCGTGGGGGGAGAAAAGTGTTTTGTGATTCTCCAGCGTCTGCAGGAGACGGCTTCCTCCAACCTGGACCTGCTGGAGTTGTTCTATCTCAGCCTCAGCCTGGGCTTTGAAGGCAAGTTTCGGTTGGCTCCCAACGGCCAGGCGCAGCTGGACACCATTCGGGACAACCTGTTCCGGGTGATTCAGTCCCACCGTGAGTACATTGACCGGGATCTGTCCCCCCGATGGCAGGGGAGTGGTCGCAAAGGAAAAGGGTTGATGCAGTATATCCCCCTCTGGGTGTTTGGTGCGGTGGCCATGGCAGTTCTGGTAGCGGGATACGCCGGCTTTTCAGTATGGATGTATCAGGGTAATGAACCGGTGATTGCGTCCATGGAGCAGTTGCTTGGGGACCCTGGGGGTGAGGAATGAAACGGTTTCTGAATGTTCTGGTTAACCCCTGGGTGATCGGTTTTATCGGCCTGTGTGCCCTGGCTCTGGTGATCTGGTTTGGTGCTGAATATGTACGTTTTGGCAGTGACAATACTGTGATCAGCGAAAGCGCTCGACTGATGACCATCGTCGTACTGTTTTTTCTCTGGATTATCTGGCGTCTGGTGCGAATGCTGCGGGAGCGAAAACAGAATAACGATCTGATTGAGGGTATTCAGTCCACGGAGAAAGAGGCCAGCCCGACTCCGGAAGACGATCGAACCCGTGAAGAGCTGGAAACCCTCTCCAGCCGTTTTCGTGAAGCGGTGACATTGCTCAAAAAATCCCGCTTTGGCGTCGGCGCAGGCAGTAAGGCTCTGTACCAGATGCCCTGGTATATCATCATTGGCCCGCCGGGTTCCGGAAAGACAACGGCTCTGATGAACTCTGGCCTGCAGTTTCCCCTGGCCACCGGAGATGGTAAGGCCTCTCTGGGCGGTATTGGTGGGACCCGGCACTGTGACTGGTGGTTTACCAATGAGGCGGTGTTGATTGATACCTCCGGTCGTTACACGACGCAGGACAGTCATCGAGTGGTGGACAATGCTGCATGGACCGGTTTTCTGGATCTGCTGAAAAAACACCGCCGTCGTCAACCCATCAATGGTGCGATTGTAGCGATCAGCTTGCAGGATTTGATGACCCAGACAGAAGAGCAGCGGAATCAGCACGCCAAGGTGATTCGAACCCGGCTGGATGAACTGCAGGAGCGACTGGGTATCCGCTTTCCCGTTTATCTTACCTTTACCAAAACCGATTTGATTGCGGGCTTTAGCGAATTTTTCAGTACACTGTCCCAGCCTGAACGGGAGCAGGTGTGGGGTATGACTTTTGACCTACCCAAAGATCAATCAGGCAGCTCGGATATCAGCGGGTTTGTCAACGATTACCAGGCGCTGTTGCAGCGGCTGAACGATCGGGTATTAAGACTGGTTCATCAGGAACGGGATGTGGAGCGCCGTTCGCTCTTGCAGGGCTTTCCAGCCAGAATGAGCAGTCTTCAGGACATTATCCACGATTTTCTCAAACAGGCTTTTGCCAGTAACCACTACAACAGCTGTCCCCTGTTAAGGGGCGTTTACTTTACCAGTGGTACCCAGGAAGGCACGCCCATTGACCGGATGATGGCTTCGGTAACGGCCAGTTTCGGTCTGCCCAGGGAGTTGGGTAAACAGCAAATGAGCACGGGTAAAAGCTTTTTTATCAGCCGGCTGCTGAAAGAGGTGGTTTTTCCGGAGTCCACCATTGTCGGTGTGAACCGGCGCTTTGAATCGCTCTTGCGCTGGGGACGCCGGGCTACGGTTATGACTCTGGTGGCGATTACCGGGGGAACCCTTGCTGTCTGGGCGGGCAGTGTGGGTAAAAACCGGTTGCTGATGTCTGATGTTGATGGCTATCTGGACCGTTATCAGCAAGCTTCCGGTAAGGTGGTGAATCCCGAGGATGCGGCCACACTGTTACCCGCGTTTAATGCCCTGAAATCGGCCTCTGTCGTTTACGATCAGGAGGCGCATCCCTGGTTGCACTCTCTGGGGCTGTACGACAGCCGGGTCGACCGTCGCGCTGGTGAACTTTACGATCAGAAATTGATATCGGATTTTCTCCCCGCTTTTAAAAAAGAGCTGGAAAATCAGCTGAGCTATGCCGGTTCTGATACGGATACGGTGCTGGAGCAATTAAAAATCTATCTGATGTTGCTGACCCCGAAGCACAGGGATACCACAGAAATTCGTAAGTGGGCGCAAACGCACTGGGAGCAAAAGTTGCCCGGGCAGGCCACAGAGCAGCAAGCGTTGGTTAATCATCTGAATCATCTCTTGAATCAGGATCTGCCAGCCCTTAAACCGGATGAGGCTCTGGTGACCAGAGCCCGCCAGCAGGTTCGCACCCTGCCTGTGGCCCAGCGCATCTATCGCCAGATGAAGAGCAGTCCGGAACTGTCCGGTGATGTGGATCTCTATGCTGTCATCGGAGGTGACACTGAAAAGGCCTTTGGTCTTTCCGCCAGTAATCCCGCCTTTGCATCACCAAAACGCTTTACTCTGGAGGCCTGGGAGCAGGCGGATTTCAGTGCGGATTCACCGCTGCTGATGGCCCTGGAAAAGGACCGCTGGATTTATGGCTCCGTGGAAGGGGAGGACTTCAGTAAGGCGGACCGTGAAAAAATTGCGGCACAAGTTCGCAAGCTTTATCTGGCAGAGTATGGGCAGTACTGGCAGCGTTTCCTGGGTCAGTTCAGGATCAAGCCATTTACGTCTATCAGCCGGGCCAGGGATCATCTGAATGTGATGGCGGACCCGGTGTACTCACCGTTGAAAGGCGTTCTGGAAGCGGTGGCCATGAATACGGAACTGACACCCGCGGTCACGATTCCTGCCGCGGGTTCCAGAGCGTCGGGTGCGGTGGGCAAGGTACTGGCGGATGTCCGCAAGCCGACGTCGGTGGATTTGCAATTCCAGAACCTGCAGGGACTGGTGAAGCCCCAAGCCAATCAACCGGCGCAAATCCAGGAGACCCTGGCGCTGGTTCGGGAACTTCATGACTACCTGAATGAAATTGCCATGGCACCGGATCCCCAGGAACAATCTTATCAGGTGGCAAGGAGTCGTTTTCAGCGGTCCGGTAATGATGTGATCAAGCGGGTTCGGATTCGGGCCAGCCAGTCACCGGAGCCGGTGAAAGGCTGGTTGTTGTCCATGGCAGACTCCAGCTGGAGCCTGATTCTCAGTGACTCCCGGCGCTACCTCAATAAAGCCTGGCAGGAGCAGGTGTATAACCCTTACCGACACAGTTTACAGGGGCGTTATCCCCTGTCTGCCAGCAATAAAGGGGAGGCTCCCCTGCAGGACTTTAACCGCTTTTTCAAACCGGGCGGGATTGAGCAGCAGTTTTTTAACGAAAATCTGGCTCCCTTTGTGGATACCCGGAAATGGCGGGTAAAAACTCTGGACGGCCGAGGCCTGTCCATCGCCAAAAGTACGTTGAAGCAGCTGCAAAGGGCTGGCTGGATACGACAGTCGTTCTATAAAGGCAGCAGTGAGCTGAGTGTGGATTTCAAGTTGCAGCCCACCCGGCTGGATTCTGATGTCCGGCTGTTTTCTCTGGAGCTGGGGGGACAACGGCTCAAGTATTCCCATGGCCCACGTACAGTAAAAAGCTTTAACTGGGATACCGCTGATGGGGATCGGGCCCGGATCATTTTTGAAGATCTCAATGAAAACATCAACAGGCAGGAGTTTGAGGGGGACTGGGCCTGGTTCCGGCTGCTGGACGCGTCCAGCCTGACCGCCACTGCCGACCCCAGGGAATTTCAGCTCACCTTTAACGAGCGTGGGCGGGAAGCCCGCTTTCGGCTGATTGCCAGCAGCAGCCTGAACCCGTTTAATCAGTCTCTGTTGCGTAATTATCAGTTGAAAGGTGAGTTGTAACCATGGCAGGCGCAGCAAGGGTATGTGGTTTTTATGGCAAGTTACCCGCCCACGGGGATTTTGTCGACCGTGAGTTGCCGGTGGCTTTTATTTCTGCCTGGGATCAATGGCTGCAACAGTCCATAGCTGCCAGCCGTGAGCGTTGTGGGGATCAGTGGCTGGATGTTTATCTCACCAGCCCAATCTGGCGATTTGTGCTCACCGCCGGTTGCCTGGATGGTTTGGGTTGGGCGGGTATACTGGTGCCCAGTGTGGACGCCGTGGGTCGTTATTTTCCTTTGACTCTGGCGATGCCCCTGGGGGGCAGCGAATCCCCCGCAACCTTTATGGCGGCTAATAACAGGGTGTTTGAACTGTGGGAGCAGGTGGCTCTGCAGGCGTTACAGGAGGGTTTGTCCGCCGATGCGGTGGGCGAGAAACTTAAAGTGTCGGGGGATGCCCTGCAGAACCGTTTGCCCAGGGTGAATCGGAATGGGTTATTGACGGGGTTGGCGACGCCGACAGGTGCCGTCAGTCCCTGGGCGGTATTTCTTGATGCGAGTATGGGCCTGCAGCCAGACAGTTTCAGTTTCTGGTCCTGTGCCGGTTCTGCCAATATGCCCCCCATGATGCTGGCCCGTAAGGGATTGCCTGAGTCCCGGACCTTTGCCGCCATGCTCAATGGGCAGTGGCAGGAGGAGGGGTGGGATGTGGCAGGATGACCCGATGAAAAGAACAACAACACAGGTGAGAATATGGCTTCTGAACCGGTAATGGATATTGAGCAACTGCTGACGCCGATTTCTGAGAGTCAGCCCCAGGGCATCGACATCCGTGAGGATCGCTCGCCCACCTCGGATTATTACTCCATCAAGGATGCCCGAAATGCCGCCCGGGCCACGGAGCGTTCCGGGCTCTTTGACGAGGACATTCGGGCTGAAGCTCTCAGTCAGTGGCAACCGGTGCTGGAAAAAGGACAGGCCATTCTTGCCAGTACCAGCAAAGATCTTGAAGTGGCCACCTGGATGATTGAAGCCGCGGTTCGATTGCACGGTTTTACCGGGTTGCGTGATGGCCTGACGGTGCTTGACGGTCTGGTGGAACAGTTCTGGGACGGGCTCTATCCGGAACCTGATGAAGACGGTCTGGAAACCAAAGTAGCCCCCATTACCGGGCTGAATGGCGATGGGGCAGAAGGGACGCTTCTGGCCCCGATCCGCAACTGCCCGGTGACCGCTGAAGGGAATCATGGGGAATTCAGCTACTACAACTACCAGCAGATTTACGACGCCAGCAAGATCACCGATGAAGACAAACGGGCCGATCGTTACGAGGCTCTGGGTAACACCATGGAGGACATTACCCAGACCATTGCTACCACCGGCGATGCCTTCTATCTGGATCTGGTGGAGAATCTGGAAACCTGTAACGAGACGTACAAAGCCCTGAACGATCGGCTTTATGAACACTGCGGTCACGATGCGCCTCCCAGCAGTCAGATGACCGGGTTGCTGGATGAAGTACTGCGCTCTATACGCTTTCTCTGTCAGGATATCCTGTCCCGTGCTGAAGCTCAGGCCCAGGCGGAAGAGGCGGCGGCATCGGAACCAGTGACCGAGTTGTCCGATGAGGGGAGGGTGGTAACCCAAACCCTGGCGGCCAATGGCTCTGCCGTTATTTCCGGGCCCATTGTCAGCCGGGAGCAGGCTCTGGACCAGCTGTCGGAAGTGGCGAACTATTTTCGCACCTACGAACCCCATACTCCCCTGGCCGACGGTATTGAACGTCTGGTGCGCTGGGGCCGTATGACCGTTGCGGAACTGATGATGGAACTGATGCCGGAAGAGACATCCCGCAGCATTTTCAGCCAGCTGACCGGTGTTGCTATGGATGGCAGTTCCACGGCTCAGTACGTGGCACCGCCCACACAACCCTTGACTTCTGCTCCGGAAACGGTACAAGAGGTGAATGACCCTACGGTTGAAGGAGAGTGGGGGAGTGCGGAGAGCAGTGCGTCGGCAGGTGACAGTGTCTGGTAGTGGCTGACTGGATTCAATGGATACGGTCACCGTGCAACAAGAACAACAAGTACCGCCCGCAAGGTGAAAAGCCAGTGATAGGTGCTGCTGATAACTAAAAAACTCTTACAGGGAGAGAGACATGTCCGAGAGCATTCACAATAAACTCAAGCGGGTCAGAAAGCCCCGTGTCCATATCACCTACGATGTGGAAACCAACGGTGCTGAGGTCACCAAGGAACTGCCGTTTGTGGCCGGTGTGATGGGGGATTACTCCGGAGATAATACGGAAAATAAAAAAGCCATGAAGGACCGGAAGTTTGTCCAGATTGATCGGGACAATTTCAATCAGGTGCTGGCCAAGGTGAACCCCAAACTCGGCTTTAAAGTAGAAAATACCCTGGCCGGGGATGGCAGTGAACTCTCTGTGAACCTGGACTTTAACGCCATGGAGGATTTTGAGCCGGAAAGCATTGTCAACCAGGTCAAGCCCCTGAAAGAGTTGCTGGAGGCCCGGAACAAACTGCGGGACCTGATGAGCAAGGCGGACCGTTCCGAGGAGCTGGAAGAAGTTCTGGAAAATATTCTCAAAAACACCGACGAAATCACCAAGATTTCTGAAGAGCTGGGTCTGAACGAAGGAGAGGATGCCTGATGAGCACAGAAACCGATAGCGCGGTACTGGATCGCCCGGAAGGGGAAGAACAGTCCCTGAACCTTCTGGATCAGGCCATTGGTGCCACCAAGCAGACCGGTAAGGATGAAGCCCGGGATCTGCTGGAAAATCTCACGGCCCAGGCCCTTAAAGGCACCGTGACCTGGGACCGCAACCTGACCAAAACCATTAACCAGGCGGTCACCGCCATTGATGAGGCCATCTCCAAGCAGTTGGCGGCCATTATGCACGGTGAAAAGTTCCAGAAGCTCGAAGGTTCCTGGCGTGGCCTGAACCATATGGTGATGAACAGCGAAACCAGCACCAACCTTAAAATCCGGATGTTGAACATCAGCAAGCGGGAGCTGTTTAAAGATCTGGACAAGGCTGTGGAGTTTGACCAGAGCCAGACCTTCAAGAAAATTTATGAAGAAGAGTTTGGTATTGCCGGGGGCGAACCTTACGCCTGTATGATTGGGGATTATGAATTTTCCAATCATCCGGAAGATATTGACCTGCTGAGTATGATGTCCAACGTGGCCGCTGCCGGTTTTTGCCCCTTTATTGCCGCGGCAGGGCCGGAGATGTTTGGTTTTGACGACTTTACTGAGCTGTCCAAGCCCCGGGATCTGGCGAAGATTTTTGAATCCCAGGAGTACATCAAGTGGCGCAGCTTCCGGGACAGCGATGACGCTCGCTTTGTCTCCCTGGTGATGCCCAAATCCCTGAGTCGGCTGCCCTACGGAGCCAACTCCAAGTCCGTGGAAGCCTTCAACTACGAAGAGTTTCCACTGGACGACAGCGGTATGGCCCAGGCCGTGGCCCATGATCAGTACACCTGGATGAACGCCGCCTATGTGATGGGCACCACCCTGACCAAGGCGTTTGCGGAGTATGGCTGGTGTACTGCCATTCGGGGTGCGGAAGGGGGGGGCAAGGTGGAAGGTCTGCCCAGTCATGTGTTCAAGAGTGATGATGGCGATACCGACCAGAAATGCCCCACGGAAATCGGCATTACCGACCGACGGGAAGCGGAACTCAGCGGTCAGGGCTTTCTGCCCCTCTGTCACTACAAGAACACCGACTACTCGGTTTTCTTCGGTGCCCAGACGGCCCAGAAGCCCAAGACCTATGACAATCCCGATGCCACTGCCAACGCCTCGATCTCGGCCCGTCTGCCGTACATTATGGCCACGGCCCGAATTGCCCATTATCTGAAAGTGATGGCCCGGGACAAGATCGGCTCCTTTATGGAAGCCAAAGACGCCGAGCAGTGGCTGAACCAGTGGATTGCCAATTACACCAACGGCAACCCCGATGCGTCAGCGGATATGAAAGCCCGTTACCCACTGGCTCAGGCCCGGGTAGAGGTGAAGGAAAACCCGGGGGCACCGGGTTCCTACAGTGCGGTGGCCTACCTGAAGCCCTGGCTTCAGATGGAAGAGCTGACTACCTCATTGCGGATGGTGGCTAACATTCCTTCCGCAGGATAAGTCTCTGAAAACCATCGGACATCCGTCCGATGGTTGTTTTCCTTCCCATTTCAGGCAGTAGGGTGTTTCTGTGTCAGACAATCCCGTAGTGCAGCCATCGAGTTCAGAAGACCTTGACCTTAACCCGGATACTCGACGGGTAGTTGGCTCTGTTTTCGCCGCAACCGATTTACAGCACTTTCTGCATGAAACCGATGATGCCAAAGCCCTGGAAATCTGGCTGACCCGGATCAGTCAGGTTAAAGGCGGTGATCCCCGGCACGGAATCAGCCGGGAAATCGCCCGAATCGATCAGCAGATCAATGCCCTGGTCAATGAAATCCTTCATCACCACCGTTTTCAACAGCTGGAAAGCAGCTGGCGAGGGCTCTGGTCCCTGGTGGAGCAGTCCGGACATTTTTCGACCACCCGGGTTCGCATGCTGGACATCAGTTGGAAAGAGGTGACCCGGGACATTGACCGGGCACCGGATATTACCCAGTCCCGGTTGTTTCGGCTGATCTACAGCGAAGAGTTTGATATGGCGGGGGGGGAACCTTACGGGGTACTGCTCGGCGATTACTCAATTAGCCATCGTCCGTCGTCCACTCACCCCTTTGATGATATCTTTACCCTGCAGGGGATGGCGCAAATTGCGGCGGCGGCCTTCGCTCCCTTCGTCTGCAGTGCGGCTCCGGAGCTGTTTGGTCTCGACGATTACCAGGGCCTCGGCCAGCCCCTGAACTATGAAGAGTTGTTTCAGCAAAAAGAGTACCTTCGCTGGCGAGCCCTTCGGGAGAGCGATGACAGTCGTTTTCTGGCCGTGACCCTGCCTGCCATTATGATGCGTCAGCCCTATAGAAACGGCGATCAGCCCAGCCTGAATTTTGTAGAAGAAAACGACAGTAAAGGCATTGAAAGCTACCTCTGGGGCAATGCCTGTTACGCCTTTGGCAGTGTATTGCTTCGTGAATTTGGCGAAGCGGGCTGGTTTGCCCATATTCGCGGCGTTCCCAGAGACTATTACGGCGGAGGGCTGGTGACCGCCTACACGCCTCAGGACTACCGAACCGACAGTGCAGAAACCGCCTCAAAAATACTCACGCCGGTATTGATCACCGATGCCGTGGAGCGACAGCTCTCGGAACTGGGCCTGATGTCCCTTTGCCACTGCCAGGACACCCCCTTTGCCGCCTTTCACAGCTGCCCTTCTTTGCATCGTCCGAAAAAATTTCAGGAGAAATCCGCCACCGCCAATGCCCGGGTCAGCGCGCTGTTGCAACAGGTGCTCTCTGCCTCCCGGTTTGCCCACTACATAAAGACCATGATCCGGGACAAGGTGGGGCAGTTTATTACCGCCAAAGAGTGTGAGCGCTACCTTCAGGAGTGGCTGAACAGCTACTCCTCGGGCCGGGACGATCTGAAATGGGAGATGATGGCCCGGTATCCCCTGCGCGGTTCAAGGGTGGAAGTGCGGGAGGTGCCAGGAGCAGCAGGGCTCTATCACAGCACCATTTATTTAAGACCCCACTACAGCGCCGACCACCTGGTGTCGGAACTGCGGCTGACCACGGAGTTGGCGGCGATTAAGAATAATTAACAAGCAATAATCTATTAGAGACAAGGAGTCAAAATGTCGGTACTCAATCAACCCCTGGTACGGCTGTTAACCAGTGAGCAGGGGCGGACGCTTTATGCAACCCACAAATCCAAAGACACTTTCGACCGCTTGGTGAATCATGGTCCAGCCAACTACTGGGCCAACCTGATTGTTCGAGAGATTAAACGACTTCGATCTGGTAAGTTCTCAAGTGACTATGTTTATATCTCCACTTCAAGGTCCATGGGCGATGAAGTCTTCAAGCTGAACCTGCCGGGCTGCTGTGTCACGGTTCATCCAGTGAGTTATTACGGAGCCATAGACAATGGCTATGTGATCACGGATATTCAGGTGGATAATGCCTATGAGCAGCAACGCCTGGCGATTAAGAAGCCTCAGTTGATGCATGCTTCTATGCAACGGGGATGGCAAGCTGTTGAATCCAAAACAGGCAGAGACCTCGATAAGGAGAAAGCTGTCAACCAATGTGTATTAGTAGGTATCAATGGCTCCGGAGCCAATGATAATAAGGAAAATAAAGCTCATAACCGGGTAGCAGCCATCATGGCCGATCATATTGACCATGTGGAGCAGGTCGGTAAAGGGCAAGTGAAAAAGTCAGGGTACAACCTGTTTTATACACCTTCCGGCGGCTATTTTAACGGGATGCGT
This sequence comes from Endozoicomonas sp. Z74, assembly GCF_057680865.1. Taxonomy (NCBI): domain Bacteria; kingdom Pseudomonadati; phylum Pseudomonadota; class Gammaproteobacteria; order Oceanospirillales; family Endozoicomonadaceae; genus Endozoicomonas; species Endozoicomonas sp. Z74. Next base: position 12,567 of record NZ_JBLYZI010000079.1, on the reverse strand, counting down.
GCATTAAAGGCCGCAATGCAACCAGAGAGTGCGAAAACCAATCGAGAAGCGGCTTTTCTACTGGCGGATGTGATGCGCCAGGCGGCCAGACACCCCAATATGCAGGTGCGCTGGATTACAGAGAAAAACGGTTCAGCCATTTTAACTCAGGCCATGCGCATTCTTCGAGATCGGGGTGTGCGACTAGGTGAAAAACACACCCTGTTTCTGAGCAGTCCCACCTCCAGTCTGGATGCGGCTTATCAACTGGCAAAAAGTTTAGGTATGTCTTTTGACGGGGCGTTTTATAACAGCAATGCCCTCAATGTTGTAGAACAGCTGGGCACCGGCACGACCTTCAGTGCCGCAATCAGCAATGCCATACAGCGCAAACGCAATGATCAAGACTCCTTTGGTTATTTGGATGCCGGAAAACAGGTGTCGTCGGCCTGGGGTGCCAATAAAAGTGCAGCGGGATATGCAGGAGGGGTCGCTGCTGCTGCAGGTGCCTTGGCAGCAATAGGCACTGGCCCTGCGGGTCTGGTCGCTGCTCTGGCCTCAGAGTCCGCTATGGCTGCACTGTCCGGTGCAGCGGGGTTAGCGGTAAACAACTCTCCTTTTGCCAAGGGCTATCACACAGGAACCCTGGGGCATGTGGGCAATACACTGAGCCGAAAGTTCGGTTAAGAGAACAGCCATGAAAGGATGAAAACGTTGTTTGAAATTTTCCCTATCACCAAACCCTACACCCCCAAGCTACCCGACTTTGATCGGGTGGCGAGGGAGGTCATTATGGATGTATCGGGTACTCGAATCGCTATTCGGTTACCCAAACATAAACCCGAATACTCAAAAGAGATACACCCCGTAAAAGAGTATGACCTTTACAACCTTAACCGGTATGACCGCCATAATTCCGGAGCTGTTAGTCTTTGCTTACTCAGTCGTGCCTGGAAGATTAATGGCCCTCTTTTCCATGCAAATGTGGGGGAGTTGCATTTTTATTGTGGGGTGGAATATTACGAAGCCGGTGACTCTAACCACTCTCTGTTTGACTGTCAGGTTCTTGAGCAGGCTACATTGGCTCTTGCTAAATCAGAGTGGGGTACAGAGAATCTTTTTTACCATGGACTGCAACGGAATGTTGCCCCCGTCAACTGGAAAACCATAAAAGGAGGACGTCAGGATGGCATTCAATTTGAGATACATCGTAGCCATGGCTCAATCCGTTATATAGATGCCTTCTGGCCTCTTTCTCACAGCCATTTCCTGATGATACAAGTAAGGGACGAATCCATTTGTCATCGAGAAGGCAATGAACCATCACTCGTAGACTGCGCCCCCATTGATCATTTCTTCGATCAGATCGTTGCCAGCGTTTCTATTGAACTTTCTGATGTGGCCCAGGCCCAGAAGGATATTGTCAATGCCCGGCTGCCAGGGCAGCAGTTTACGCCTTATCGCCCGCCTGAAAAGTGGTCCACCCAAGAGCAGGATAAAGAGTATGCAGAGCATGTCGCTTGCATGAAAGATTTGGAGAAGATCTCACAATACACCAACGAAACCTACAATCCTGATGAGTGGCCAGATGCAGGGGAGTGGTTAGAAGCTGTCAGAAAAGAAATCAACCAGAAAAGCGCCGAAAACCACGATGAGTGGTTCAAGGGGGTTCTGGAGGAATCCGGTAATCAGCTTCATATTGACTACCTCTATGGCAGCAAGGACAAACCATAGGCCAATATGCCATGTACAATAAGCCCGAAAAAAAACTGATGGCACCAGTGCTGGACCGGCTGGTGCAGCGGGAAGGGGCCCATCGAAACCATCTGCAACTGCGGCAGCTGCGCGAAAGTGTGCGGCGGAACCTGGACATTGCGCTGAGGGCTCTCGTTTCCATGCTCTCTCGTGGGAGTGCACACCTATGAATTACAGGGTTTTGAGAGTTTCGGCTCCCACGCAGGAGCATGGGAGTCAGGGTTATGTGGCAATCTCAGGGGTGTGGGAACGAGGAAAATTGTTGATCTTTGACTCCTCCCTGGATCCGGTCATCCAGTCTATTGATATTCTGGAGATGGACGAGTAGATTACGGGCTATTGACGTTTAAGACTGACTCATTACCCCCTGCGGCGCCATTACAGCGCTGACCATTGGGTGTCGGAACTGCGGCTGACAACGGAGTTGACGGCCATTAAGAATAATTAGTAGGCGCAACAAAGGATGTGATCATGAGCCCCAGAAGACGTATGGATGGTTCCATTGAGTATCAAGGTGAGATCTGGAAAGCCATCACCAGTGAGCAGATCGGTATGCCGGTGTATGCCCGTAACTCGGAATACGCTGCCTTTATGCGGCTTAAACGACAGTCGCAAAGCGACTACAACAGTCTCTATTTTCAGAACCAGATCAATAGCCTGAATAACCGACATGGGTGGTTTAAAAGCCAGGTCAGCAAGCTAAGGGTTCAGGAACATATTTTGAATCTGGAGGGTGGTGAGATCCATTATCATATTGATAGTGGGCGAACTTTTATTACCGATATTCGGGTGGATACTCGGCATCGGTATAAGAAGAAACGGCGCGCTGCTGGGCTTTATGGTGTTAAAAGTCATAAAATTAAAGGATGGGTAGTAAACTCTGGTCGCAGTAAAACTGCTTCACAGGCGAATGTCTCTATAAATGGCTTTTGTGAAAGTATCGATCATGCCGCCAAAATGATGCCTGCTTTTATAGAGCGAGGTTATAAGCCAGAAGTAACTCAGGCAACTCTGAAGACAACTGGCTATGAACTGTTTTATAACCCCTCTCATGACCATATCAAGTCTGATATGCGACAGGTAGCAGACTCATCAATGATTGGTTCTGCCACTCAGGCTTCAAAAATTTTGGCTGCATTTATTGTGCAACAAGCAGAGAAAGATAAAACCCTAAATTGGACCGTGCATGAAAAAGGGCATGCTGTGTTCAAAAAAGCGTTAGAGCAGATTGCCAATAAAAATCTATCGCCAAAGTTAAAGTCTCAGCTGTCCAAGCAAAAAGTGTTTTATGCCAATCCGACGATGAATCTGAGTGTAGTTGACTATTACCGATCAAAAGTGGGCATGCAGCTAGCTCTTCAGCCACCGCTCATAAATAATATGAGCCTTGAACAGACTTGGGTTACGGGGAATTTTGTAAGTGAAACCCATGTATCGTTGAAGCAGATCAGGGAGCAGGGAGAAAGTGGCAATCGTAATGTAACCATGGGGCATATTGGCCAAAATGTCATCAGCCGAATAGGAATGACTGCACTGGGAAGCTATGGGTTGCCTCAGGCTTTTGTGGGGGCTGTTGGTTGGGGAGCTACGTGGCTGGTATTGGCTTCATCCAATACCAGCCACAGTAACCAAAAGATAATTGAAAATACTGCGGATGTGCTGAATCACACAATGAATGTCTTTAGACGCACCAGATAATTTCTGAGGTTAGCAGTATGTTGTTCAAATATGGGTTGAAAAAACCAAAGATGCCGGATCTACGTAAAGCGCAGTCCAAGACTGTTGAACTTTCCGGAACTAAGGTCAATTTTAGCGTACCACCATACAGTGCCAATTGGGGAGAGCAAGATGAGTATAGATCTAATTTCAATATTTATGACCGATCCAATTACATTGAAAAAGTTAAAGATACAGGTGAAGCACCTGCATTCTGTTTTTATGATACCAGATGGTCTATTAAGAGAGGGGGTATTCTTAACAACAAAATTGGAGAAATTGGGTTTGCGACTGGAGTAACATGGGAGTCAACAGACTTTGATCTTTATGATGAAAAACAGTTGAGGTCACTAGAGCTAGAGCAGCTAGATGCATTCTATGGACCTAAGGCTAACTTTTTTGCAGGCTCTGTTGAAACGTTGATTGGTTGGAAACAGATCAGGGTAAATAATATTCTTTGGTGTAACTACCTTCATAAGTATCTTAATAGAGACTTTGGTATCAAGGAATATTTTGATGCTTGGCTGCTCCCTATTTCGGATGAGCATCTTTTGTCAGTTAATTTTAACTGTACAGAACTTCCTCCAAAAGCTGGCCTATACCCCCACTATCGCTCATTTATTGAGCAGACTATGAGCAGTTTTGAGATTGAATTTTCATCCCAGGGCAAACCCATGTATGAAAGTGACTGGCTGAAGGAGGGTCATACCATGACCCCAATGGACTCAGTACTCTGGGAGAAAGTCTATGAAGATGAAGACCAGTAACTGAGGTATGATTTTTATCCATGGATAAGGAGCGTGTCGCTTGTATAACAAACCTGAAAAAAAACTGATGGCACCGGTGCTGGACCGGCTGGTGCAGCGGGAAGGGGCCCATCGAAATCATCTGCAACTGCGGCAGTTGCGGGAAAGTGTACGCCGGGATCTGGAAAATCTGATGAACACCCGGTTTCGTTGTGTATCGCCCCCGGATGAGTTGAAGGCGGTCAAAAAAGGCATTCCCAATTACGGCCTGCCGGATCTCTCTACCCTGAACCTGAATTCGGCCGAGGCACTGAACCGTTTCTGTCGTCAGGTGGCGGATACCATCAAGCACTTCGAGCCCCGGATCAAGTCCATCAAGGTGGAAGGGCAGCAGGGGTTGGACCCGGAAGATCCCACGATTCGATTTCGCATGGAAGCGGTGCTCCATGCCAACCCGGCCCAGGAGATGTTGATCTTCGACTCCGCCCTGGATCCGGTCACGCAGTCTATTGATATTCTGGAGATGCGCTAGTAGTTTAAACCCATCAATAAAAAGAGTGGCCGAGGAAGGTTGTCCATGAGCGAAAAACTGTTACCGCTCTATGAGAAGGAACTGGCATTTATTCAGCAATCCGCCGGGGAGTTTGCCCGCAAACACCCTTCTGTGGCCGGAGCACTGCAACTGGATACGGACACCGTGGAAGACCCGCTGGTGGCTCAGCTGTTATCCGGTGTCGCTTATCTAAACGCCCGGATTCAGCAGAAACTGGACGATGAGTTCCCCGAGTTGACCGAAGCGATGCTGGAGACGCTGTACCCCCATTACCTTCGGCCCGTGCCATCCATGACCATTGTGCAGTTTGAGCCCGAGGCACTGTTGGATGCCCCTGCTGATGTGAAAAAGGGGGCTTTGCTGGATACTGAGCAGGTTTCTGGTCATGGCTGCCGCTACCAGACCTGCTACGATGTGACGGTTCCGGCCCTCTCTCTGGATTCCGCCAGTTTAATGCCCCGGCCGTTTATTGCTCCGGGTTCCAATGAGGTCACAGAAGCCAACGCCGTCCTAAAACTCGCTTTCTCGACTCTGGCGGAAGAGGGCTCGGTTCAGGAAGCTATGAGCGCCAACCTGCGCTTTTTTCTTAAAGGCCAGCCCCAGCACGTTTATCCTCTTTACGACCTGCTTCTGACAAAGTCCGTGCGGCTGGTTCTGGCCCGGGACGATCAGGACCCGAAACCGATCTACCTGGATACGGACCGGATTCAAACCGTGGGGTTTTCAGAAGAGGAAGGGTTGATTCCTTACCCGGATAACGCTTTTCTGGGCTATCGGTTATTAACCGAATATTTTGTCTTCCCGGAAAAATTTCTGTTTATTGATATCCAGGGGTTGGATCAGGCTCTCAAGGGCCATGAGGGGCAGACGTTTAATCTCTATATTTATCTGGAGGAGAGTTCCTCAGAGCTTGAACAACAGGTGTCTGCCAGCCTGTTTGCCATGGGCTGTACCCCGGCCATTAATCTGTTTCCGGTCAGGGCCGAGCCCGTTGCCCTGGATCACAGTCAGTACGAATACCCGGTGATTCCCGATATCCGACGGCGGGATGAGCTGGAGGTGTGGTCTATTGAGAAGGTAACCAGCAGCGACAGCAGTGGCAAGAATCGAGAGTTTACGCCGTTTTACAGCTATCATCACCACCAGGCCGAAGCAGGGCAAACGGCGTTCTGGCTCAGTCGCCGTCGCACGGTAGTGGAAGGGGAACATTTCAACGAACAGGCCAGTGAGGTGGGTATCCGGCTGGTGGATCTGGAGTTCAACCCCTATGTGGAGAGCGACAGTGTTCTTCATTTGCAAACCCTGTGCAGCAACCGCAACTATCCCAAAAAACTGCCTTCTGGCGGGGGGAAGCCGAGCTTTACCATTGTTGATGGGGATGCCCCCACCCGGCGGATTATCAGTGTTACACCCCCCACAGGAACGGTGCGTCCGCCCATGAAAGAGGGCGCTTACTGGCGGCTGATCTCTCATCTTAATCTGAACTTTTTATCCCTGAGCCGCGGGTCGGACGCCTGTGAAGCGTTCAAGGAGATTTTGCGGCTCTATAACTTCAAAGAGTCTGCTGGAGCTCGTAACTTGATTGAGTCCCTGCGGCAAATGGATACTCGCACGATTACCGCCCCCATTCCCATTGACAATACTGTGGTGCTTTGCCGGGGCACCGAGGTGGAGTTGGAACTGGACTCCATGATGCTCACGGGCACCAGTCCACTGTTGTTCAGTTCGGTGGTAGAGCGCTTTCTGGGAGCCTACTGCAGCATCAATTCCTTTGTGCGGTTTATTGTCCGGCTCAGTGATCAGGATGGGGAGTTTAAACGCTGGCCTCCGAGAGCTGGGGAGAAGGCTCTGATCTGATGGAGAAATCGACAGAAAAATACCGAACCACCAGCCCCGTAGAGCGGCTGAGAGAGCAGCCCCAGCAGTTTGACTTCTTTCAGGCAGTGCGTCTGTTGGAAATGGTCAGCCGTACAGAGCGGGCCAGAAAAGAGAAGTTTGCTCACCAACCGGTGGCGGAATTGTCGCCGCCCCATAAGGAGCTGGTTCGTTTTCAGGCATCGTCCACACTGGGCTTTTCGGCGGCGGATATTGTCCGTCTGAAAATTCAGGAACAGGAGCAGGATTCGGAGAATCGCCATCAGTGGCAGATGGAAGTGGCGTTTATGGGGCTGGTGGGTAGCCAGGGCGTGCTGCCCCAGCATTTCAGTGAAACGGTATTGGCAGAATTAAAAGTAAAAAACCGGGGGCTGCGGGATTTTCTGGATATTTTTCACCATCGTACCCTGTCGCTGTTCTATCGGGCCTGGCGTAAATATCAATTGCCCGCCCAGTTTGAACGCCATCATCTTGGGGGGGAGCAGCCTCCTTCAGACAAACAGGACAGTGACCTGTACAGCCAGGCACTGAAATCTCTGGTGGGCCTTGGTTTGCCCGGGCTACAGAATCGCAGCGCACTCCCTGACAATATTGCAGCCGGAATGGGCGGGCTGCTGGGCCGGAGTACCCGTTCCGCCAGCGCCCTGAACAGTGCTATTCGCCATCACTTTGGCCTGAATGCCACCATCGAACAGTTTGTTGCGGACTGGAATCCCGTCCCCGTGGATTTGCAGACCCAGCTGCCCGGTGTTGTGAACCGTCATAAAGGGGTCAACAACCGGTTGGGTATGAACGCGGTTCTGGGCCGGGAGAGCTGGCAAATCCAGAGTCGTTTCAGGGTAGTGCTGGAGCCCATGGACTATCGGCACTATATGAACTTTCTGCCGGGTAGCCGCAGGTTGGAGTCATTACGCGCTCTGATTAAACTGTTTGCGGGTAATGAGCTGGATTTTGATATCCACATCCAGGTTGAAGAGGCGGAGCTGCCAGCACTCCAATTGAGCCAGACTGAGGGTTACTATCCAATGCTGGGGTTGAATTGCCGCCTTAAAAGTGATCAAGTAAACAAAAAAGTGATCACCGTGACCGTTGCTGGATAAAAGGCTGGATAAACGTGGCTGAGAAGAATAATTAAACACACCCGAAAAGGGATGCTCGATGATTACACTGAACCTCAAGGCGCTGGTGGACAAAATGTCCCCCACACTCCGTGAAGCCCTGGAAGGGGCGGCCGGGCTCTGTCTGGCCCACAATCAATATAATGTGGAAGTGGAGCACTGGTTGCTCAAGCTGCTGGATCGCAGTGATACGGATTTTTATTGTCTTTTGGAGCTCCACGGGGTTGATCCGGCGGTACTGGCGAAACAACTGGCGGCGGCCGTCGCCAAATTCAAAAGTGGTAGCAGTCGACCCGCTGCACTTTCACCTGCCATTGTAGAGGCTGCAAAGAATGCCTGGATGATTGCCTCTGTGGACTGTGGCCACAGCCAGATCACCTCGGGGCATTTGCTGGCCGCCCTGATGCTGGATGATCAATCCCGCAGGCAGCTGCAGGAACCCTGTGCCGTTCTGCGTGACTTGGCGGGAGAATCCCTTCGGGAAACGGCCCGGGCCCGGGTGGGCACTACCGCCGAATCTGCAGAGACCACGACCATGGGTTCTGGAGGCGTGGTGGCCCCGGGCGGTGAAGCTCAGGCCAGCAAAACGCCTTCTCTGGATAAGTACACGGTCAACCTCACCGCCCGTGCGGCCAATGGAGAGATTGATCCGGTGCTTGGGCGGGATGAAGAGATTCGTCAGTGCATTGATATTTTGCTGCGTCGCCGTCAGAACAACCCCATTCTTACCGGCGAAGCCGGGGTCGGAAAAACGGCCGTGGTGGAGGGCTTTGCCCTGAGAATTGCCAGTGAAGATGTACCGGATCCGTTAAAAGGTGTGGTAGTCCGGACTCTGGATCTTGGGTTGCTTCAGGCCGGTGCCAGCGTGAAAGGGGAGTTTGAGAATCGGCTGAAATCGGTGATTGAGGAGGTCAAAGCCTCTTCTGTTCCGATCATTATGTTTATCGATGAGGCTCACACATTGATCGGTGCTGGTGGCAAGGAAGGGCAGGGGGATGCCGCCAATCTTCTCAAGCCTGCCCTGGCCCGGGGCGAGCTGAGAACGATCGCCGCTACCACCTGGGCGGAGTACAAAAAATACTTCGAGCGGGATCCGGCCCTGACTCGACGCTTTCAGGTGGTGAAAGTGGAAGAGCCCGATGAAGCCAAAGCCATCGATATGATGCGGGGTATTTCCACCTCATTGCGGGAGCACCACAAGGTTCGCATTCTGGACGAGGCCATTGAAGCCTCAGTGAAACTCTCCCACCGCTATATTCCTGGACGGCAGTTACCGGATAAGTCCGTGAGTTTGCTGGATACCGCTTGTGCCCGGGTGGCCCTGAGTCAGTCTGCCACCCCCGGTGCACTGGAAGATGCACGACGTAGAATCCAGAATGCACAAGCGACTCTGGCTATGTTGGAGCGGGAGCAGGCGGCAGAAGATCTCCACAGTGAGCGACTGGTCACACTCCATGAGCAGAAAGAGGAAGCAGAGGCGCAGCTTGCAGCCCTGCAGGCCCAGTGGCAGAAAGAGCAGGAGCTGATTGGCAAGATTCGAGATATCCGTCAGCAGATTGATAACGATTTTCTTGGTTTGCATTCAACAGTGGACTCCGAAGAAGAGGTTATAGATAACAGTCTGAGTGATGAGGAACGGGCCGATCTGAAAGAGCAGTTGCAGAGCATGACCCGGGATCTGACGGCTATCCAGGGTGAACAACCTCTGATGCAGGCTTGTGTTGATCAGCAGGCAGTGGCGGAAGTGGTGGCTAACTGGACCGGAATACCCGTGGGGAAAATGGTCAGCGATGAGATTAACGCCATTCGTGAACTGGCTGAACGTATGCGCCAGCGGGTGATTGGTCAGGACCACGCCATGGAGGCTGTCTCCCAGGCTGTTCAGACCTCACGAGCGGGTTTGACTGACCCCCGCAAGCCCGTGGGTGTTTTCCTGTTTGTGGGCACCAGCGGTGTGGGTAAAACCGAGACCGCCCTGACCCTGGCCGATGCGCTTTACGGCGGTGAGCAGAATATCACCGTGATCAATATGTCCGAGTTCAAAGAGGAACATAAGGTCTCCATGCTGTTGGGTTCACCTCCGGGTTATGTGGGATACGGCGAAGGGGGGGTTCTAACGGAAGCGGCTCGACGCAAACCCCACTCCATCATCCTCCTGGATGAAATGGAAAAGGCCCATCCCGGAGTGCAGGATATTTTCTACAGCCTCTTTGACAAAGGCACCATCAAGGATGGCGAAGGGCGAGATATCGACTTCAAGAACTGCGTTATCATTATGACCTCCAATGCCGGTGAAGACGCCATTCGCGCCATAATGAGCCAGGTAGACGAGAAACCGGAGCCGGATGTCTTGTTGGACAATATCCGCCCGCATCTGCTGAAGCATTTTAAACCGGCGTTTCTTGGGCGTACGACGCTGATTTCCTACTACCCGCTGGACGATGAAAACCTGATGAAAATCTGTGCCATTAATATGGGTAAGATTGAAAAGCGGGTGAAAGCTCACTACGGCGCTGCATTTACTTACGATGAGGATGTGCTGTTGCACATTGTGGCCCGTTGTCAGGAGTCGGATACCGGGGCGCGGAATATTGAAAATATTCTCTCACGGTCATTGCTGCCTGAACTGGCAGGGGCCTGCCTTGGGAGAATGGCGGAGGATAACCCCATCAGCACGGTGCATATCGGAGTCAATGATGAGGGCGAGTTTCTCTATCAACTGGCATAGGACTTCAGGATGAGTCACCGCTTTGCCCGACAGTGTCAGTATTGCAACGTAACTCTGGCAACCCACGTTCCAGCTGATCACAATCATTGTGGGAGTATTGGTTGTCGGGCGGCCTGGCAGAGGGATGCCCTGAAACGTCAAAAAGAGAGCCAGCAAGAGCAGGAGCTGGTCTGCCGTACGGAAATTCGGAAACTGGCTCTGCAACAGGCGTCGGCTAAAGGATTTGACCCGGATGAACTGGCGGTCACTCAGGTGCCCTGGAATCCCAATGAGGTTATTGCCACGGACAACAGCCTCAGGCAACAGCTGGTGAATCATATCCAGCATCTGCTGGCTACGCTGGATGAGCCGGAAGAGATGCTATTTCCCTTGGAGCAGGCACCACCGGCTCCCCATCTGGATGAGCATCTCGTGGCCTGTTGCACCACCTGCCGTGGAAATTGTTGTTTACAGGGGCGGGAGAGCCATGCTTTTATCCAGAGAACAACGGTGAAACGGGTGATGAACGGCAAGGGGCTGACGGCGGAGCAGGTGTTGGCCGGGTATGAACGGCAGATTCCAGAGCGGTCCATGGCGGAAGGCTGCCTTTATCAGACCGAAGATGGGTGTAATCTGGATCAGGATTGGCGTGCGGACCTCTGTCTGGATTATTACTGTGACGGTATGATTCAGATGATGTCGCGATATAGCCGCAGCAAGCCCGAAAGAAACCTGATTGTGGCCACTCGGAACCAAACGCCTGTGGCCGCACAACTGGTCAGTGATAAAAAGCAGGAACCGGTGCCTCTGGAGCAGGAATTTCGCTTTTAAAGAGTGTTCACCTACGTGATAAATGAATAAAAACAACAGGGAGATGAGGAACAATGGCGATTGACTACAATGCGCCCAATGGCCGCACCATTGTTAAAATTGGCGGCCAGGAAGCGTTTCAGAACCAGGTAAAGCGTTCACTGGACAAGATTGGTCAGACCACCGCAGGGCAGGCTCTGTTTTCCGGCCTGATCGGGAACCGGGCTAATCAGAAATACTGCACGATTCACCCCAACCGGGACAGCAGCTGCGCCTGTCAGTCACCGGATTCCAGTGTTTCCCGCACCCTGTTGGCTCAGGCGATTTTTGATCATGAAGCTAACTTTCCCCGTGAGCTGGCAGCCTGTATTGCGGTACCCAGTGCCAACCTGAATATTGCCTTGCTGGCCCAGAAGATCAATGCGACACCGGTGTATGATATACGGGGGCTGCCCAATACGGTACCGTCCCGGTTGGGCGTGACGGACGATAATATTCGAGACTGGATAATGGGAAATACCCAGTTTCCAGCCCCCTTCAGAGATAATGATGCGGATAAACTGAAACGGGCACTACTGACCGCTCTCTGGCCCGCAGCCAAAACCCGGCCGGGTGCAGGAGGGCATGCCATGGTTCGCTGGAATATGAACAGCACCTCCATTGGTCTGACCAATGGTAACCGTCAGGTGCGTTCAAAATCCCTCGGCCTGGCCCATGAACTGGTTCATGCCTACTACACAGGGCGTGGGCTGCAAATGGGGCTCGACAACCCGCTGGCCGATGATAATGGTGTGCCTACCGTAACCAGCGCAGCGCTTTATGAATACATGTGTGTGGGTTTGGGTATCTGGAGTGAGGAGCCCATCAGTGAAAATAAAGTTCGTAGTCAGTGGAGCCGGGTAACGAAAAAGACCTTGTTCGGTGGCAATGTCAAAGTGGCCTACGGAGCAACAGCACTGAGGCCCTGTTATTAACGAAGAGAGCTGCCCTGGCTTCTCTCGTTCCCATGCTTCCGCGTGGGAACGTAACCCCTTGAATTAAGTGGTGTTGAGCGTTTTGGCTCCCATGCGGGAGCATGGGAGCCAGGGTTTTGCAACAGCCTCAGGAGCGTGGGAACGCGGGAAAATTGCCTGATGCGCCTCTTCCCGTGTCTGTAAGTTCTCATTAATACTGTCATAAAATGTAGTAGTTCAGACCTGATCTGACAGTCACCGATTTTTCAGAGGGTGTCTGTCAGGTCAAATTCAGGCTACAAATTTTTCCTTCCAGATCTCTTTGCCATCTATCAGAGTTTCCATTGGCGTTCTT
>NZ_JBLYZI010000078.1:0-27349 GCF_057680865.1 Endozoicomonas sp. Z74 | reverse complement strand
TGGGATAATGCGGCTATGGAATCGTTTTTTAGTCGACTCAAAGTTGAGTTGGTTTATGCGGAGCGGTTTCAAACACTTGATCAGGCCCGATCCAGTATCTTCGAGTACATCGAAATGTTCTATAACAGAACTCGACGTCACTCAGCACTGGGTTATCTTAGCCCTGCTAAGTTTGAAGAAGTAAATCCACAATAGGTGTCCACTTTTAGTGGGTAACACCAATGTATTGATAACGGTGTTTACCATGAAGCTAGAGGATAGCCCCAAGTTTCCAATTTCAGTAACTTTTCTAAAAGATGGAGAACTATGGGTACTCGATAATATTGACGAGCTTGGTTCAAACCTTGAATGGTTCGATTCAAATGCCCCAGAGGAAGAAGCATTGGTAAAGGATGCCGAGAATCGGGACGTTGTTCTGATTGTAGAAAAACTGGAGGTGAAAGAGTTTAAGCTTGCTTAAATTACCATCATGAGAGTTTCAACTCATCTTACGAGGCTTACATGCAACACAGATAGTAGAAAAACTCAACGCCTTTAGCAGTAACATTCTCGATAGCTTGGGTGGTAAACGAAAGTAATACACATAACAAACTGCTCAAGATCACTCCCCTGCGGTCCCCGCCGCTGCTGCAAGGCGCTATGTACTCCTACAAATTGCGATATACACCATCCAAAATACGGTCTAATATCAGGTCTTATATTATGTCGGGTATAAGGTCTAGACATGAGGCAAGTATTAGCGGACTGTTCTGCAAGCATCTCAAAACTAAAGAAAACTCTACTGCACTTTTGGATTATTTTGAGGGTTCCCCCATTGTGATACTCAACTACAACAAACCGGCCGCTTATTTAATCCCGGCAGAAACCTATGAGTAGATGGTTGAACTGATCAATGATTATCAGCTTGCCAAATTGGTTGCAGAAAGGCTGGTAAACCCTCAGTGCCCTCTGCCAAGCTTAAAGGCAATGACCGAGTCTATAAAATCAAACTCAGAACAGCAGGCTATCGATTAACTTATGAAGAAACTGATGATGAACTTGTTGTTTGCAAATTACCCATAGGTGAAAGAGAGAAAGATTCTGTCTATAAAATTTTGGGCAAAAGACTCAATTATTGAGCATACACAATGACCGACACACCCCTGGCAGAGCTGAAAAACATCGGCAAAACCGTGGCCTCCAGATTGCGTGAAATAGGCATCTCACATCAATCTGAATTACGAAAAGTCGGTGCAGCCGGGGCCTATAAGTTGCTGTCTGAGCAACACCCCGACAAGCACCTACCGGTTTGTTATTACCTTTACTCCCTTGAAGGGGCACTTCAAAACAGGCACTGGGACGATTTTTCCAAGGAAGAAAAATTCCGGTTAAGGCAGGCAGCCGGTTTGCAAGAATGAGCGCTTTAAATGACGCCTCAACAAACAGGACTACAGAAAAGTGATGCTCTTTTCTCCGTTCAACGAGCCATCACCGCTGTAGCAGGCTCTATCTTCCGGGTAAACGGCGGCAGGGAGTCCAGAATCATCCGCCCGTAACGGGCCGTTACCAGCCGACGGTCCAGGATCGTGATTTGCCCGGTGTCCTGTTCTGTTCTCAACAGGCGACCACAGGCCTGCACCAGCCGCACCGCCGCATCCGGCACCGTCATTTCCATAAACGGGTTGCGCCCCTGGGCTTCGAGCCACTCCGATAAAGCGGCCTCCACCGGATCATCGGGCACCGCAAAGGGAATCTTGGCAATGACCACATGTTCACAATAGCTGCCAGGAAGATCGATGCCTTCTGCCAGGCTGGCCAGGCCAAACAGCACACTCTTCTGGCCCTCATCAATCCGCTGCCGATGCTTTTTCAGAAGCTCCTGCCGGGAGTAGTCATCCTGTAGAAGAACTCTTTCACGCCAGGATTTATCGAGACCAAAGTGGACATCTTTCATCTGTCGCCGGGAAGAAAACAGCACCAGCCCACTTTTATTGTCCGACAACAGTTCCGGCAACTGCTCAATCAACTCTTCAGTGTGCTCTTGTGAATTTCGCGGATCCGACACCATGGCCGGAATCACCAGGTTGGCCGCCTCTCCATGGCGGAAAGGGCTGGGCACCACCACACAACGAGACTCCGCAGGCACCCCGGAGCGCATCCTGAAACGACCAAAGTTGCCCAGTGCGGTCAGGGTTGCAGATGTAACAATGGATCCGTAAGCGGGATTCCACAATGTCTGCCAGAGGGTCATGGACGACAGTATAGGGCTACTGAACACTTCCAGTTCCTCGCCAAAAGCACCTTCGCTCCATTTCAGCCAGCGGGCACAGGGAGGCTCCCCTTCAGGGTCTGAGCCCGTGTAGGTCTGCCAGAGCTGAAAGTGGCTGTCCATTCGCATCTGCATGGCCCCGATTTCCGGGTACAGCTGCTCTGCCTGCCAGCGGTCAACCCCCGGTACCTCTCCATCCATGGCATCGTTCAGTTCTTTTGCCGCTTTTTCCAGCATGGCGCTGCATTTACTGAAACCTATCTTCAGAATATCGGCCTGACGTTTTAACGGCTCAGGCACTACCCCTTCCGGAAACCGGTAAACCGCCACCTGGCTTTCACCCTGGGGCGTAATATGGGTTCTGGGCTCGAATACGGCAATGGAATGGAGCATCTCACGGGTATGCCCAAGAGCATTGACCAGGGCATCAAACTCAGGCTGGATTTTCTCCAGCAGGCTACCCAGCTCCCCAGGCAGTGCGTTCTGCCCAAGCACTTTCTGAAGGTGCTTGCCCGCTTTTTCAAGCCAGGTAGCGGTTCCCTTTACCCGGGAGTGACAGGCAAAATGATCGATAGCCTTATCCGGCAGATGATGCCCTTCATCAAACACATAAATGCAGTCTTTTGGCTCCGGAAGAATGGCGCCCCCGCCCAGGGCCAGATCCGATAGAACCAGGTCGTGGTTAGTCACGATCACATCCGCCTGTTCAAGGTCACCCCGGGCCTTATAAAACGGACACTGGTTAAAATAGCCACAGCGTCGGCCACTGCACTGGGCATGATCCGTGGTGATCATCCGCCACTGGCTATCCTCTAGGGCATCCGGCCAGCTGTCCCGGTCCCCTTCCCAGCTGGAAGCGGCGAAGGCTTCCAGCATCTGCTGGTAAAGCGCCAGGGAGGACTGATCATTGTCCAGCGTATAACCGTCATAGGCGAACATATCCATCAGTGAAGCGGTCGCTTCTTCTTCCTGAAGCAGACGGTCCAGCTTGCTCAGGCAGGCATACCGTCCCCTCCCCTTGGCCAGGGTATAGGAAAACTTCAGCCCGGTTTTCAGGATGATATCGGGCAGATCCTTGCTGATCACCTGCTCCTGCAGTGTCACCGTAGCCGTGGCAATCACCAGCCTTTTACCCGCTGCCTGGGCCATCACCACTGCCGGCAGAACGTAGCCAACGGTTTTACCCGTACCGGTTCCCGCCTCAATCACCGCCACACAGGGATCAGACACTCTCCGGCCTTCACTGTCCGTCTCAATCTCCCCCAGAGTCCGGGCGATTTCAGCAATCATTAACTTCTGCCCGGGGCGGGCTTTTAACTGTTTGCTTTCCAGAAAAGCACTGTAGGCCTTCTGGATGGAGTGTTTCTGGGAGTCTTCAAGCACGTTGCCAATCGCCAGCGAGGGAGCCAGAAGTAACGGCCCCGGAATAAAAGAAAGTCGAATGGGTCATTTTAACCAAATAGCCATCAAATATCCTGCCCGGGACCGAATGCTTTTTGCTCGTCCTCTTCACTAATACTTGATACGAAGAAATACCCATAAGGAATCCATATTCAGCTTCCATTCAGTTACCCGAACTTATAGTGCCCGCCAAGCTTGAGTGCTTCAAACACCACACATTGATTTCCGGGAGCCGGCCAGACTTTAATCAAAAAGGCCCTCACCTCCCTGTATAAGAAACATCAGGAGTAATGATGAAAAAAGTATTCGCAGTAACTACTCTGGCGATGGCCGCCATCTCCTCTTCCGCCATGGCACAGGACAGTTTTTTTGCCGGTGTTGAGTATGGAAAGGCCAAACATGATCTGACTGCCGAAGTATTGCCTGGTACGCCTGCAGCTGAATCTGAGTCTGGTTCAGAAAAGATGAACCAGTATGGCCTGCGCTTTGGTAAATACCTGAATGACAATATCCGGGTTTATGCCAGCATCAACCAAGGCAAAAAAAGTGATGATGATTTGAAGGTAACCACTCGTCAACTGACGGCTTCTGCTGATTACCTTTTTGATTTAGGCCCGGTCAAACCTTTTGTTGGTGCCACCTTAGGTACCAACTGGATGAAGACAAAAGTCGGAGGTGTTTCTGACTCCGACTTTGCCCTGGCTTACGGTGCCCAGGCAGGTGTTCTGGCACAGTTGGGCCAGTTTGATGTTGAGGCCGGTTACCGTTACCTGAGACACAAGAACGATAACAACATCATGAATGTTTTCAAGATGAAGAACAAGGATTCCAAAACTCCTTATATCTCCGTGTCCTACCGCTTCTAAAATCCCCCAGTGGTACACAGTGTTTAGCCTTTGTGGATACAGAGGCAACCATCCTGCCTGCGCCCCTCCGGCGGGCGGGGTGGTTTTTTTCAGAATCCTCCCTGGGCGTTGTCATCGCCGCAATCTTGTTTTCAGTATTGCCTCTACCCGGTTTCAACCACCCCCTGCCCTGCTCCTGACGGGCTGTGATCACAAAGAACCAGTTGACGCTCTGGAAATACCTGACGGTAACTGGCCAATACTTCCATGAGCTTTTCATAAGTGGCTGGCAGAAAGCTACCCAAAAACTTCAGCCCTTCCACCACCAGTGTTTTGGGCATATTGGCTAACCGATCGTCACAAATGGAGTGCAAAAGCGTAGAAAGGTGAGACGAGCAGTGCAACAGCCCCAGAGAATCCTTCAGGTAACGGACAAGCAATGGCACACTGGTGGTTTGCGAAACATCGAGAATGACTTTGTCTCTTCTCCTTGATTCCGGATCAGGAACCGTGCTGGCCAGGGCCATTTCTCCACGGTCTTTCAGGTATTGAGCCATCACCCTCAGGTAAGCCACTTCGCAGACCGGGGTCAGTACACCTTCACGCCAGTGATGAATTGCGATCTGGCCAGGAAGAAGGCCGCGACAAACATCCGTTCCCGGGTAACGAACCCCACAATCGCCTGCTTCATTGACATAACCAAACCGCTGACGGGCAAAACTGACCAGCTGCTGTTCGCTGGGCCAGCTTTGCTGGAGCGTCCAGTACAAAAGATCATCGATTTCGTCGGCAGTAACGTCCATTCACATCTACTTTATAGGTAAAAATACGTAGCGCGAAGGATATAGATATTTACGCCGAGATGAATTGACGGGCATCAATATTTCAGCCTGCTTCGTAGAATTCACTCTATACCTCCACACTTAACCACAAAAAAAAATTTACGCTAACGGACCCTCACCCAAACCCTCTCCCAGAGGGAGAGGGCTTCAAAAGCTGCACCGACAAACTCTCTCTCATAGGGGAGATTACCTGATGATTCATTAGCATTAACCCAGCAATATCCAGAGCCCCTCTGGGCTTCCCAGACAAGGCGACAATTGTCAGAATAGTCACTCTACTCACCTTGAAGTTCCATGATGAAGAAAGACAACTTGCCAGCCTCCTGCCCCTGTGGTTCAGGGAAGGGTTTTGATCAATGCTGTGGACCCTTTCACCAGGGTAAATCTGTACCCAGCGCACTGGCACTTATGCGTTCAAGATTCAGTGCTTTTACCCTTGGTAACGCCCAATACCTTCTTGAAACGACACTACCCGCTCAGCAACCTCAGGTAGCCAAACAACAGCTGTATTCGGGCAACGCCAATACCCAATGGACCCGGCTGGAAATTATAGACACCGTTGCCGGTGGGCCAGAAGATACCACTGGTATTGTCGAGTTCAAGGCCTGGTGCAGGGACGGTTCATCACGAATGGAAACGGTTCATCACGAACGATCCGATTTTATCAGGGAAAACAATCGCTGGTATTTCATCTATCCAGGCCTGAAAGGTAGCACCGGGACCAGGACTGGGCGAAACGATCCCTGCCCTTGCGGCAGTAATAAAAAGTACAAAAAATGCTGTGGAAAATAGACCTGGTGCAAAAAATCGCACTACCATAAGTGAATATCATTATACAATAGACGAATATCAAAGACTTTTTTATCCCTTCTTAGTATAATCGCCCACCACAAACGATTTCTCTGCCAGGGACGATGAGAATCATCAGGCAGTTGCCGTATCGTTTTGTTCGCCTGGGTCCATACCAGCCGTTACCAAAACCGGCACTCATCAGCCAGGTATCGGACCGTGAATTCCACGGTCCGGACTGACGGATAAAAAATAACCATCAGAATTTAATTTGGGGACTCACCATGACAGTTTTCAGGAAACTGGGACTTGCCATTCTTGGGGCCGGTATTGCGGTTCTGTCAGCGACCAGCAGCGCCGCAGATGTTCAACAACAGTTTGTTACCATTGGCACCGGCGGGGTAACCGGTGTCTACTACCCCACAGGAGGCGCCATCTGCCGCCTGGTCAACAAAACCCGTAAAGAACATGGCGTTCGTTGCTCGGTTGAGAGCACCGGAGGCTCTATTTATAACCTGAACACCATTCGTGCCGGCGAGCTGGATATGGGAATTGTCCAGTCCGACTGGCAATATCACGCCTACCGGGGCACCAGTGCTTTTGAAGCCCAGGGAGCGAACAAAGACCTGAGGGCCGTCTTTTCGGTACACCCTGAAGCCTTCACCATTCTTGCCCGCAAGGATTCCGGCATCAAGCGTTTCGAAGACCTTAAAGGCAAGCGGGTCAACATCGGAAACCCGGGTTCCGGTCAGCGTGGCACCATGGAGCAGCTGATGAAGGAATACGGTTGGAGTCATAGCACCTTCTCACTGGTTTCCGAGCTGAAGGCTGCTGAGCATGCCAAGGCACTGTGTGACAATAAAATTGACGCCTTTGTCTACACCGTGGGCCACCCTTCCGGCTCCTTCAAAGAAGCCACCACTTCATGCGACACCGTACTGGTGACTGTGGCCGGAGACAAAGTCAACAAACTGATCAAAGAAAACCCATACTATCGTACCGCCACCATTCCGGGAGGCATGTACAAGGGTAATGACCAGGATGTACAGACCTTCGGGGTAGCCGCCACCTTTGTTACCTCCAGCAAAGTCAATGACGAAGCGGTTTACCAGATCACCAAAGCAGTCTTTGAAGACCTTCCGACCTTCAAAAAACTGCACCAGGCCTTTGGCACTCTCAAGAAAGAAGAAATGGTGTCTGACGGTCTGAGCATACCTCTGCACGAAGGCGCTAAGCGCTACTACAAAGAAGCAGGCCTTCTCTGATCGACACTCCTCCAGCCCTGTTATACCGCCAATAGGATCGGCGGTATAACAGGGATTGACTGCCGTCGGGAAAGGCGCTGCCTGAACCGTTCCCGCCGGCATGCCAGGCCTTACTGTCGCTCGCCGTTACTTACCGGTATCGGGAGCTTTTTAAGGTCTGTCTCGGGAAAGTCCGGTGATGGCTCTCCATAACCTGGTGATGCCTCTCTCCACAACCCTGGGAGAACAGGTCCTGTTGACCTGAATCTCACTGACTTTCGTTCCTGTCATCTGAAAACAGGTACTTTAATGGAAACAGCTAAAAGCCCTGGGCTGAACCCTGACAATCCATCGTCCCACGAGGACGCTTTCAACAAACCCAATACCCAGACCGCCGAAGACATCGTCAACCAGTCAGAGCAGGGAGGTCGTCAGCCCAAAGGACGAACCCGAACGATCATTCTGGGCGTTGCCCTGTGCTGGTCCCTGTTCCAGCTGTGGAATGCCTCTCCACTGCCGTATATGCTTCACTTCGGCATTTTTAATGATGGGCAGGCCAGAGCCCTTCACCTGGCCTTTGCTATTTTTCTGGCGTTTACCGCCTTCCCTGCCAGCAAAAAATCCGCTTCTGATCAAGTGCCCGTTCTGGACTGGCTCCTGGCCCTGACTGGCAGCTTCTGTGCCGCCTATCTCTACCTGTTCCATCAGGAACTTGCCACCCGTTCCGGAGCCCCCATCACCCCTGACCTGATCACCGCCGGCATAGGAATGCTGTTACTTCTGGAGGCCACCCGTCGGGCTCTGGGACCACCTCTGATGGTGGTTGCCAGTGTCTTTATTGTCTATGCCTTTGCCGGCCCCTACATGCCGGATGTCATCGCTCACAAAGGGGCCAGCCTGAATAAGGCCCTGTCCCATTTCTGGATCACATCTGAAGGCGTGTTTGGCGTTGCCCTGGGGGTTTCCACCAGCTTTGTCTTTCTGTTTGTATTATTTGGCTCACTGCTGGAAAAAGCCGGAGCCGGGAATTACTTTATCCAGGTGGCCTTTTCCCTTCTGGGACACCTGAAAGGCGGTCCTGCCAAAGCGGCGGTGGTATCATCAGGCCTCAGTGGTATTGTCTCAGGCTCCTCCATTGCCAATGTGGTTACTACGGGTACCTTTACCATCCCACTGATGAAAAAAGTGGGGTTCCCGGCTCATAAGGCAGGAGCCATCGAAGTGGCAGCCTCCACCAACGGGCAGCTGACCCCACCCATCATGGGCGCAGCAGCCTTTCTGATGGTGGAATATGTGGGTATTTCCTACATAGACGTCATTCGCCACGCCCTGCTACCTGCCGCCATTTCTTATATCGCCCTGTTTTATATTGTTCACCTGGAAGCTCTGAAAGCAGGCATGCAGGGGCTGCCACGGAGTGTCACCCGAACTCGCACCCAGGCTTTGATGTCCTTTACCGGCTCTTTTGCCGGCCTCTGTCTTCTGGGAGCCGGGGTCTACTACGGAGTCGGCTGGACCCGGGCATTGATGGGCGATCATGCCCTGTGGATCATCACACTGGCTCTTCTGATCAGTTACCTGGTGCTGCTTAAAATAGCCGCCAGCCAGCCTGACCTGATTGATAATATCGAACAGGAAATGCGCTCAACCCCGGTGCCTGGTCCAACCATCAAACGTGGGCTTTACTACCTGCTGCCACTGGTTGTCCTGCTCTGGTGCCTGACGGTTGAACGCTACTCCCCTGGGCTGTCCGCTTTCTGGGCCACTCTGGTGATGATTTTCATTACCCTGACCCACAAAACACTGATTGACTTTTTCAGAAAAGAGCAGCACTGCACCAACCTGTTCCAGGGGTTCTATGACCTGCTTGATGGGATGACCACCGGCGCCAGGAACATGATCGGCATCGGCGTTGCCACCGCCACAGCAGGAATTGTGGTCGGGGCTGTGACGCTGACCGGCATTGGTCTGGTCATGACCGAGTTTGTGGAGTGGGTATCTGCAGGCAGCATTATTCTTATGCTGTTGTTTACTGCCTTTATCTGTCTGATTCTGGGGATGGGCCTGCCAACCACCGCCAACTACATTGTGGTTTCCACCTTGATGGCGCCAGTGATTGTCACCCTGGGTGCCCAGCATGGGCTGATCGTGCCCCTGATCGCGGTCCACCTGTTCGTGTTTTATTTCGGCATTCTTGCCGATGATACACCACCGGTAGGACTTGCAGCCTTTGCTGCAGCGGCCATTGCCCGATCCGATCCCATCAAAACCGGTATCCAGGGGTTCACCTACGATATCCGAACCGCCGTTCTGCCCTTTATGTTTATTTTCAACACAGAGCTGCTGCTGATTGGTGTGGACAGCCTGTTCCACCTGATCCTGGTGATTTTTGGGGCTATTTCCGCCATGCTGGTATTTGCTACCGCCACCCAGGGGCAGTGGCTGGTGCGCAACCGCTGGTACGAAACCCTGGGCATGCTGCTGATCGCATTTACCCTGTTCCGCCCGGACTTTGTCTGGGACAAAGTCTTTCCCCCTTATCAGGACATTGAGGGAAGTTCTATTGTCAATGCTGTTGAAGCCTTACCTGAAGACTCTCAGGCTCGCCTGTGGGTTTCAGGAGAAACTCTGGAAGGTCGTCAGGTCAACCAGCTGGTGATTTTACCCGCCGGTAACAAAGACAGTGCTGAGGAGCGGTTCCGGAACATGGGCCTGGAAGTCCTGGTTGATGGGAATCAACTGGTCATTGACATGGTGGATTTCAACAGTGAAGCCCAGAAGGCCGGCATCGATTTTGACTGGACCATTGACCGAATGGAAATGCCGTCAGAACGCCTGCCCAAGCAACTGATGTGGATCCCGGCTTTACTGCTGCTGCTTCTGATTTTCCTGGGACAGCGTCGTCGGCTCTGACCTTTCATAGCCCGTTGCGCTTCGCTATGCTCAGCAGCAACCTACCTTATGGAGTGGAGTAGGTTGCTGCTGGACGAAGTGAAGCGCAACTTAAAAGAAACCCACTAATTGTCTGCCTGAAATCAAGAGCCTGTTGCGCTTCGCTCTGCTCAGCAGCAACCTAAGCAATAGAGATCAGGCAGTCGCCATCAACCTTCTGACCATTATTTCCAGCTTTTCCAGCTCCATCTCACGACTGAGCCCCAACAGAAAAGTCGCCAGGGAGTTCAACTCCGGATCCGACTGCAAAGGCATCAGAATCTTTTCAAGCTGCTCAATATCCCCATACTCCAAGGCTGACATCAGAGCTCCACTCAAGGGAGCAGTCTTGACTCCTGATAGCGATTGCAGCAGTTCGTCAGGGTTCCACTGGGGCTCATCCAGGTCCGATTCATAGTGAATGCCCAGTAATGCCCCCACCCTTTCAAACATCAACCCGGCATCCAGAGGTTTTCCCAGGTAATCATCAAATCCCTGTTGCAGCAACCGTTCCCTGGCCTCATGACTGACACTGGCAGTCACCGCAATCGCAGGTAATGAAGCTTTTCCCGGCAGCTGGCGAATACACTTGATGGCTTCAAGGCCGTCCATCACCGGCATCCGGATATCCATCATGATCAACTGATAGTCTGCGTTCTTCACCGCTTCAACCGCCTGCCTTCCGTCCGTGGTGCTGTCAACCGCAAACCCGGCCGAGACCAGCAGGCCCGCCATCATGTCCCGGTTGCTTTCAATATCATCCACCACCAGCACTTTGATCCCCTGATCGCTGTATCTGAGACGAACATAGATCGACCGTGCCTGCAGGCTTCTCCGCTCTTCAAGCTGGGAGCTGTCCGCCTCAACCAGCGGCAGCTCAAACTCAAACCGGCTTCCCCTGCCTGGCTCACTGATCACCTCCAGATGCCCCCCCATGGCAATCACCAGTCTTCGGCTGATTGCCAGGCCAAGACCGGTTCCCCCCGTCTGCATATCACTGTGAACCTGGCGGAACGGCTCAAAAACGGTTTCCAGATCCTCTGGCTCAATCCCCACCCCGGTATCACTGACCTCAAAAAGCAACCTCTGCTGTTGCACCCGCACGCGAAGCTCAATCCAGCCATGGACGGTATACTTAACCCCGTTGCTCAAAAGATTAAGCAACACCTGTCTTACTTTGACTTCGTCCAGC
Organism: Endozoicomonas sp. Z74; assembly: GCF_057680865.1. Lineage (NCBI taxonomy): Bacteria > Pseudomonadati > Pseudomonadota > Gammaproteobacteria > Oceanospirillales > Endozoicomonadaceae > Endozoicomonas > Endozoicomonas sp. Z74. The sequence goes on along the minus strand of NZ_JBLYZI010000078.1, from coordinate 15,857 downwards.
TCCACTGCATGGGGCAGTGGCTCCACAGGCAACAGCCTCAACTCAAGCCCCTTTCCGGTGGCTTTTTCCATGACCATACTGCTAACACCTTTCAGGAAATCCAGCAAATCAACCGCTATGGGATTCAGCTCAATCTCACTGGATTCAATTTTGGTCAGGTCGAGGATGTCATTAATCAGATAAAGCAGATGCCGACCGCTGGTTTCTATGGTCTTCAGACATTTTCTCTGGGCATGCTGCAGAGCAAGACTTCGAAGCAGCAGCTGGGAGTTTCCAAGAACACCATTGAGCGGTGTCCGCAGTTCATGGCTCATATTGGAAAGAAACAACCCTTTTGCCTGGTTCGCCCGCTCCGCCTGCTCCTTGGCCGTCATTAACTCTTTCTCAATCCGCTTTCGCTCGGTGATGTCCCGAATCACCATGAAAATCAACAGGCCATCATCGGTCTTCAGGGGGTTGCTGGTGATCTCCACCGGAAATACACGACTTCTTCTGTCTATCCCGCAGGATTCAAAACCCAGCAGACACAACTGCTCCCAGCTTGCCCTGGTCAGGTCGCCCAGCAAGGGGTGCCTGGCCCGGCTTTCAAAAGGGGTCAGCAGGCTCAGAGGCATATTCACCAGATCCTCACGATGAAATCCGAACAGCTCTTCCGCCCTGCTGTTCAACATGCTGATCACCCCTTCCGGGGTCACTATGACCGTGGCGTCCGGTGCACTGTCCAGCAGAAGTTTGAACTTTTTGGTATCACTGACCCGCTCAGTAATGTCATTGGCAAGTCCCTCAATCAGACAGGCCCTTCCAGGAGCGTTCCCCATATCACTCCAGGAAATCTCGATTCTACGGGCGCTGCCGTTCTGGTGCCGGATATCCAGCTCAAAATTCTCTCCAAACTGCCCCTGCAGGGCTTCCCTGAACCGTTCCCGAAAACGGAACCGGGCATCCTGGGAGACCATAAAGCCCACCAACGGCCTCAAAAACGCCTCCTGAGGATACCCAAGTATCGCTTCAATGGATGGGCTGACATGGGTGACACAGCCTTCACGATCCAGGTTGAAATAAAAATAACTGCCCCTCAAACGCTGCACAAGATGCCCGATGTTATTGGCCCTGGCTTCATACAGGGCTTTTTCACGATCCGCCAGTTTCCGGACCAGCTGGAGAAAACTCTCGGTCAGGCTGCCAATTTCATCATCATTGGAAACCGATATCAGGGGCTTCACCTGCCGGTAAGTAAAGTCATCCATGGCCTGCTGCAAACGCATTACGGGGCGGCTGATCCGGTCAGACACCAGACTGGCACAAGTAAAGATCACGATCAGTGAGAGCAGCATGATCAGGGCATCTACCTGAGCCTGCTGCCTGACCGGTGCAAGAGCCGCTTCCCTGGGAGTGTATGTGATTAACAACCAGGATCCTGAGGCGATAGGAGCCCCTACCAGCCAGTATTCGTGCTGGCTCACGGGCACCCACTTTTTCCGGAAAACAGGCTGTCCCTGATCAATCACTTCTGCGAGATCCTTCCAGAGCCCCTGGGTGCCGTAGATAGCCTGAGCCTGATGCAGATTACTCAAGTGGTAACGCCGGGCGGTTCCGCTGTCGGTCTGAAGGTACTCTCCGGACCGGTTTACAATTGAAAACGGGGTCTGCTCCTGCTGGGTGTTGATAACATGACGACGTAAATCCGCAAGGTTGAGATCGACCCAGACATACCCCTGTACATACCCCTGGCTGATGATGGGTACCATATAACTCACCAGCCACCCCTGATCCACCGTTCCGCGGGGACCGGTCCAGAACCCTTCTGGCAGATCCACTGCACCCTGCCACCAGTTCTGGGCTGGCAACCCGTCAATATCCACCTCTCTGTCGACGAATACCTCCCCGTCCCTTCTGTAGACGTGAAGAGTATCCCAGTCCAGGCCAGTCTCCCCCTGCAACTGCAGGTTAAGCCCCCTGATCAGAGGGTTCATTTTCAGCAGTTCACCCAGAAAACGCTCAATATCCAGCAGATTCCTGGGCTCTGGCCCTCCCATCATTCCTGCAAGGTAGGACGTCATTGTGATAAAGCGCTGGGTATGGGCATCCATCTCGCTGGCAAAATGGCTAACCTGTTCCGTTAACCTTTTCGCCACACCATCCGTAGCCTGTTTGATGGAGAAATAGAGGTGAATACCAAAAATCAGGTTGTACAGCAGAGTGACTGGCACAACGGTGAAAAAAATGATTTTTTTTCTGATGGAAAGCAACACGGCAGCCGCCATAGCCAGAGAAACCCACCCTTGGCCTATTCAAAAGAGTCCACGGGGATTTCCATAATAATGAACAGTGAAACTGCAAAAACGAACGCTAAGGATAGTTCAGTCTGAGGCAAGCGGGTGGCGGATCAGGGCCCTGGCTTCTGGCAAAAAATCTGAGGAGTTGCTCAACCTGGAGGCTTTACAACATTTTTTTGGAATCTCGCAAGTTGCTGCTGAGCCCAGCGAAGTGCAACAAAAGCCGGCTGCTAGTGATGAATTACGATGCCAGGGCATCCCGGCAATGGAAAGCCATGCCTTCAAGCCCTTGATGAAAGCGGTTGACGTCATAGTCAGAACAGGAAAGCCACTCAGAAACCTGTTGTCGGCCGATGACCGCCGGCATTCTCTCAGCAATGGGCTGCAAGTTAGCGACCGTCGGCATTGTGACAATGGCGCAGGATTCAAATGAAAGGCTTTCATCCACCCGGTAGGTTTCCCAGAGACCCGCAAACAACATCAGCCCGCCGCTCGATGGACATACTCTCCACAGCCGCCGCCTCCCCCCCGGCTCCATCTGCCAGTGGTAATAGCTGTCGGCCAGTATCAGACAACGCTGTTGCCGCCAAGCTTGTTTAAACATGGGGCGAGTGGCAGCGGTTTCCGCCCGGGCATTCACCTGGGCTTTCGATAAGTCCGTCAGCCAGCCGGGCACCAGCCCCCACTTGGCCTGCAACAATTCCGGATCTCCTGTTGCCCCCGGGCGCACCAGCCAGACCTGGTGACCCGGGACAATATGCTGCACAGGTGGCTGACGCAATAACTTCTTCACCCCCAGAAACGAGAGGTCCACTTCATCCATAGCCAGGGAATAGCGGGTACACATCATTCATCCTCATTAATGACAGGAACGGCACCCAGATAGTCCTCAATCAACTGTCTGGCCAGGCCGGCATCTTCAATCTCCACATACAACCCAAGTAACCCCAGGGCCGGGAGTTCTCCCATGGCCCCGATCAGATCAACACCGGCCAGGTGACAGGGCACATGACGACTCAGCAACATATCCTTGAGACATTGAGCCTCTACCAGGTTGTCCGGACTGTATACCTTGATCATGGCAACTCCAGTGAACTCAAATGCTCATAGCATCAGTGGAGATAAAGGGTCTCTATCTGCTTCACCAGCACTCTTGCTTTTTCCAGCTGAGCCTCGGAAAGCATCTGCTCAAGCCGGGCTTTCTGAGCCCGGGCCTGAGTATTAAGCCCAGAAATTTCGTGGAGACTCAGGTCAGTCCACATATAAGCGGCAATCAGATTCCGGTCAGTGCCCTCTCCGTTCATATAGGCACGCCCCAGCTCAAAGCGGGCTTCTCCATTACGACCTTCACGTCCGGCGGCCTGTTCAAAGTAGTCAAAAGCCCTGCCGCTGTCTTTTGACGTTCCCGCCAGCCCGTCCCGGTATACCCTGCCCAGCCACAGCCAGGCTTTTGCTTTCAGCTCAACCTTTTCAAGACGAGCCACTTTATTCAAATATGTCAGTGCTTTTTCCTGATCCTCCGGGTGGGTTGACCGCAACAGTTTCACCCCTTCTTCCAGCATGGCCTCAGGGCTGTCAAACCCACCCTTTGCCACCGGTGCGGCAGTCACCTTCAGGGGCAACACTGCCACCAGAAAGGCCAGCTGAAGAACCAGCAGCCCCCACACACCCTGCTTTGCCTGTTTCAACATAAGTAAGATAGCCTCAGCCAATTCCTGGCTATATCCTGAAAACAAGTTTCGTGAAAAAACATCCGTTAACGCTTTACCCGTTACGCCAGGAGGCTGTAACAAAGTGCGACAGTGACTATACAGACCCGAAGCAAATGTCTGTATATAATGGCGCAGTTCGCAGCCATGAGTGGCTGCTACATCAACGTAACCTTGGCCAACATAACCTTGAATGCCTGTCACCGCTTTTTAAGCATTCATGGCATTTTATAGAAAGCAATGGCACTAATGGAACCATTCGACGATATTCGCCCCTACCACGACAGTGAAGTCCGCCCTACACTGAACCGCCTCCTCAAAGACAGGGATCTGCTTCAGGTGATGGCCCAGCACCGCCACCCGGGGCTGACGCGCCGCTTTAACCGCCTGATGACAGGGCTCACCGCCCTTATTCTCAGGCGAAAGACCCGCCACATCCAGAACGTCCGGGATTTCCAGCAGATCATTGAGCCCTATCTGACCCGGGTCATTAACACCACGGCTTCCAAAGTCACCTTTTCCGGCCTGGAAAAGCTGAACCCCAAAAAAGCACACCTGTTTCTTTCCAACCACCGGGATATTGTACTGGACCCGGCACTGGTGAACTACGCACTGTACCAGAACCAGATGGAAACCTGCCGGATTGCCATTGGTGACAACCTGATTGAGCGCCCCTTTGTCAGTGACCTTATGCGTCTGAACAAAAGTTTTATTGTCAAGCGATCCGTCACCGGACGCCGGGACAAGCTCAAAGCATTCCAGACCCTGTCCGCTTACATCCATCACTGCATTGACTCCGGCCAGCCCGTATGGATTGCCCAGAGCGAAGGCCGGGCTAAAGACGGTAATGACCAGACGGATGCCGCCATCATTAAAATGTTCAACCTGAGCCGTCGCAACCGGGAAACCTCTTTTTCCGAGAACATTCAATCCCTGAACATCGTCCCGGTGTCCATTTCCTATGAGTTTGATCCCTGTGACTGTCACAAGGCCAGGGAACTGCTGGAAACTGAGCGCAATGGCCAATATCAGAAATCAGAAAATGAAGACCTGAGAAGCATTGTGATGGGCATTGAGGGCTACAAAGGTCATGTGCATGTTGCCTTTGGCACCCCTCTGCAGGGCGACTACGCCGATGCAGATGCCGTTGCCCGGGAAGTGGATTACCAGATTCACCATAATTATCAGCTGCAGCCTGCCAATGTGTTTGCCTGGGAGGCCATTCAGACTGAACTGCGCACCCAGGATCCAGGCCTGTCCGTGCCCGATATCAAAACCCTCTTCCCGGATATGGACCTTCAGCAGAAGCACGAGGAATTCAGCCGGCACCTGGAACGCTGTCGGGAAGCATCCCGCCCCTGGTTTCTGCGCATGTATGCGCAGCCAGTGGTGAACCGGTTTCGCCAGGGGCAATAACAGACTGATAAACCGGTCTGGAAAAGTGGCTGCTAGCCAGGGCTACCTTCCAGGCCTCACAAAGCTAAAGGCTTGAAAAGCAGTTTTCGTAGAAATTCATTGCTTTCAACCCAGTCCCGGTCATGATCAGCACCGTTTCCTCTTCGGGGGCGATGACTCCCTGGTCATGCAAGCGGGACAGTGCGGCCGCTGCCTGGGCACAGGTTGGTTCAACATAAAGGCCAGCCCGGGCCAGCTCCAGACTGGCATCGACAATATCTTTCTCATCAATCGCCACAGTACCGCCCCGGGTTTCTGAGAGAGCATCCAGCATCGACTTCAATCGCAGAGGCTTCCTGATTGCGGTCCCTTCTGCAACCGTCGGCTCAGGCGTTATTGATATCGCACCCTGAGTACCGGACTGAAAACTGGCATGCACAGGGGCGCAATTAGCGGGCTGGGAAGCAAACAACCTTGGCATCCGATCGGTTTCCCCCGAAGCCATCAGTTCTTTAAAAGCCAGATAACAGCCCAGCAGGTTACTGCCTGCCCCCACAGGAATCACAATATTGTCCGGCACCTTAAACCCCAGATCTTCCCAGATTTCATACCCCAGCGTTTTCGTACCCTGAAGGAAAAAGGGATGCCAGTTATGACTGGCGTAGAAATGTTCAGACGCCATTTCGATGGCGGCATTTTGTGACGCTTCTCGAGGACCGGGAACCAGTATCACTTCAGCCCCATAGGCCCGGGTCTGGGCAATTTTACCGGGCTGGGTGGACGCAGGCACAAACACTCTGGCCTCCATTCCACCAGCAGCCGCATACCCGGCGACCGAAGCCCCGCCATTACCAGAACTGTCTTCCAGAACACTGTTAATGCCAAGCTGCCGGAGAAAAGAGAGCATCACCGAGGTACCCCGATCCTTGAAAGATCCGGTAGGTGCAAACCACTCCAGCTTAAAATGACTGGAAACCCCTTTAAACGCCCTTCTGACCAGAGGAGTGCAGCCTTCACCCAGGCTGATCGGATCTTCTATCGCCACAGGAAGGGCTTCTCGATAACGCCAGAGGGATCGCTCCTGCCGGTCAATCTGGTGACGTCGAATGCCTTTCAGAGGCTCCAGCATCAAGGGATTACCTTCCGGTGAGCACCAGATTTTTTCATTGATGCCATAGGTTGCCTGAGTAACAGGGTCGATATAAAAGGTCATTTAGGTTTCCTGCTTTAATGCAAAAGCCAGCGATAATTTAGCAATGACGATAAAAACAAGGATACAAATGGTGAATGCATCCATCAGACCACAGCAGCAATTGCATCCACCTCAACGAGGTACCCGTGGTGCAGCTCAGAGACGGGGACTACAGTCCTTGAAGGCAGACAATCCCCCATTACCTGGGCAAAAACCCGGTTAAAATCCGGCCAGTGATCAATACCAACAATGTAGACCGTCACTTTCACCAGAGATTCCGGCGAACCTCCCGCAGCCCATACAATCTGCAGAAGATTCTCCAGGCACTGTCTGGCCTGGTCGGTAAAGACCGCGCCCGGGTGGTGAAGGCCACCCGACCCCAGAGGTAACTGCCCCGAAATAAAAGCAAACCCTCCATGAACAACCGCCTGGGAATAATGGCCCGCCGGCAGAGGGGCTGCAGTGGTTTTGATCCTTTCCATAACATCAGGCCTTTTTGTAAAATGCGGTCAATATGAGCAACATACCGGGTTTGACGGCAGCCCTCTAATGCTGTTTTGTCATGCATTTATCCCTTCACAGTATGGCTCTTCAGGAGTAGATCATTCATGCATTTAAGCTGGCTGAAAGACTTTCAGTGCCTTGCGGAAGTTGGCAACTTTACCCGATGTGCCCAATTGAGAAACACCACCCAGCCAGCCCTGAGCCGGAGAATATCCGCACTCGAAGAGTGGGTTGGCGCCCAGCTCATTGATCGGAGCAACCAACCCGTTACACTGACCGAAGCCGGCAGTCTTTTTCTGAAAACAACAGTGGAGCTAAACCGCTCCCTTGATTCCGGGCTGGCTAACGTCCGGGCAATCGCTGAAAGTAACCGTAACACCGTCGTCATTTCAGCAACGCATATGGTGGCCAACCACTTTTTTCCGGACTGGCTGCAATCCCTTGAGTCTACCCTGGGACTTCTGCATAAACGCCTGTATTGCCGATCGACCCAGCAATGCCTTTCGGATATCCAGCATCAACGGGTGGACTTTTCTTTATGCCCGGTACCCGATGCACCTTTGAAGCATTGCCCCGAGTGGGACCTGGCTCCCTTTATCCGGATTGGACGAGACGTAATGATTCCTGTTTCTGTGCCTGAAAAAAATGGAGCCCCCCGGCACTCTTTATCAGAACCCTCTGAATACCCCATCCACCTACTGGCCCTGGCGGATGGATCCGTCCTGGGCGGGGCGGTATCCCGGCTTTTGCTTGAACACAAAACATCCCGGCAACTGAAGATTGACACCGTATTTGAAAGCCCTCACAAAGAGACCATCAAGGCGATGGCACTGAAAGGCCAGGGAATAGCCTGGCTGCCCAGGGGGCTTGTCCAGGACGAACTGGAACGTAAGAGCCTGGTACTGGCTGGAGACAATAGCTGGCACACGCTATTCGATATCCGCTGCTATCGAAGCGAGGGCCCCCTCAGTCCGGACGGAGAGCGAATCTGGTCGAGCCTTCAAAACAAAAAGGCTTCACTCCACTATACTGATCACCCTTTCTGAGGATAAAGACTGCGGATGACCACCGACACTGTCTACAAAATCAGCCTGCAGGTGCCCACCTCTTATCTTGGGCAGGTTAAGGAAGCCCTGTTTGCAGCGGGCGCAGGAAAGTACCAGGGCTATGACCGGTGCTGTTGGCAAACAAAGGGAACGACTCAATTTCGCCCATTACCGGGGAGCAACCCTTTTTCCGGTGAACAGGGGAAAACCTTTGAAGAAGAATCCTGGAAAATTGAAATGCTGTGCCAGCAAGACTACCTGCCCGCCGCAGTGGCCGCTTTGAGAAACAGTCACCCCTATGAAAAACCCGCTTTCGATGTTACCCCGGTTCTTCTGTTTGTGGAGGGGGAGGAGCAACATCTTCAATCCTCAGGGGATAAACCCCTTTTTGACGATCACTGAAATAATACCTCAGGGTTCGACCAATAGTGGAAAAGGCCAGTTGATCCCAGGGGATATCCTCCTCTGTAAACAACGCAACCTCCTCACTTTCTTCCCCGGCAGCAAACTCAGGCTGATCGAGAGCGGCCAGAAAAAAAGCCGACAACTGCCCTACGTGAAGAACGTTATAAAGTACATAAAGGGAGTCCACCGATACTCTGGCGCAGGCTTCTTCAAAAGTTTCCCGAACAGCCCCCTGCTCTATGGACTCGCCCAGCTCCATAAAACCTCCCGGCAGGGTCCAGTAACCTTTCCGGGGCTCAATGCCACGCCGGCACAGCAATACCTTATCCTGGTAGACCGGAAGGCAACCTGTAACAACACGGGGGTTCTGGTAATGAACGGTCTGACAGTGACTGCAGACGTCCCTGGGACGGTTATCCCCCGCCGGAATTTTCCTGGCTGTCGAATGGCCACAATAACTGCAAAACCGGACGGGAAACCCTGTCATCACCTTTCACTCCCTCTTCATGTCTGGCAAGCCCTGCTTCCAGAGTAACAAACCCCTGTCCACGAAATCCACCCGGGGAAAAACCGGTTTCCCCTCTATACTCTCAGTTGACGAATTCAGGCGCATATTTTGCGTCCCAGATAAGTACCGGCTTTTACCGGCTAACAAAAAGACACGACGCACGACGTAAGCAGGCTGGATATCTCAGCCGAGGCTACTTATGATGTTTAATGTGAATGAATGCATGGATGCTTTTGAAGTGACTGTTATGCTAGATCAGGTTGAACAACGACTGTACGAACACCAGCCCAGAATACTGAATGCCCAGCTGCCGGAAGCGGCTGTGCTGATCCCTATCACCAACGATCCCGAGCCTCACCTGATATTCACCCGCAGGGCCTCCCACATGAACACCCACAGTGGCGAGGTAGCCTTTCCCGGCGGCAAACGGGATCTTGAGGATGAAAGCTTGGTGGCCACTGCGCTACGGGAATCTTATGAAGAGATCGCCTTGCCTCAACACAAAGTCCGGGTTCTGGGGCGGACCGGATCCATCATTTCCCGGTTTGGCCTTGAAGTCACTCCCATCGTGGGCATTGTTGAATCGCAAACGCCTCTGAAGGCCAACACTGCCGAGCTGGACCGTATTTTTCAGGTGCCCGTGAGTTTCTTTCTGGATAAAAAGCACGTCCACTACGACCAATGGAAAATGAGGCATCAGGACTATCGGATGCCTTCCTTTGTTTACGGTGAATACCGCATCTGGGGGCTGACCGCGGTCATGCTGATTGAGTTCCTGAACATCACCCTGGATGCGGAAATCCCGCTGGATGCCCCTCATTTCAGCCAGCGCTATCTGACTCCTTAAGCGAATGGCTGCGAGGCCCCGGTTAACGGGAAAAACAGTTTGCCTGTTCCAATGGATATTGAATAAGAGACGGTTCGGACACCAGCTGAATTCCTGCTCAAGGGTCGCTATAATCCCTGGCCCAAACGGATAATGAGCCTATTATGTCAACACAAGACCAAACCCGTCTTTCCAGCTCCAGCCGGGAGTCCCTTCAGCAGAAGCTGACCACCAGCCTCAAGGAGCTTTACCCCCTTGCTCTGAAAGCCGATGAACAGCTGGAACGCCTCAGCCAGGAAAACAAGGGGCGATTCCAAACCATTTTCCAGACCGACTCGGAATTTCAGGCAACAGGCAATCGCTTTTTGCCCTATCTGGTTGAACTGTCCGAGGACATCCAGGCTCTCAGCGATCAGGACGAGGTCCGGTTGACCGCCCCTTTGAACCAGATTCTGAAGAAAATCCAGTTAATGCATCGGGTACTCGCGCGATTCCATGGCCTGGCTCATGCCGAGGCCGATGGTTAAATTCAGGCCGTGAACATTTTTACACTCTTGATCCGGTTGTCCTTCACCTGCAGGATTTCAAACCGGTAACCCCCCACCTTCCAGCAAACACTGGCGTCGGGAATAGCTTCCATCTCTTCGGTAATCAGGCCATTGATGGTCCGGGCATCTTCCGTTGGCAGATTCCAGCCCAGCGCCCGGTTGATGTCCCGAATGGAAGCGGAACCATCAATAATAAAGCTGCCATCGTCCTGGGGGGTGATGTCCTGACTGCTGTCCGAAACATCCGTGGTAAAGTCCCCGACAATCTCCTCCAGAATATCTTCCAGAGTCACCAGCCCCATGATATCGCCGTACTCATCAACAATCAGCGCTGTACGCTCCTTGCTGGTCTGAAAATTGAACAACTGAGTATGGAGGGGGGTGGTTTCTGGAACATAATAGGGCTCCACCGTTTCCTGAAGCAGGGTCGCCTTATTGATCTCCTCCAACGTCAGCAGACGGGCAACTTTGCGCATGTGCAGCATGCCCACAATATTGTTGATATCCCCCCGGTAAACCGGCATCCGGGTATGCTGGCAATCCCGGAGCTGTTCAATGATGTCCTTGATATCGTCTTCAATATCCACGCCCACCACTTCATTTCTGGGCACCATAATGTCATCAACACTGACCTTTTCCAGGTCAAGGATACCGAGCAGCATCCCCCGGCGCTTGGTGGGAAGTCGCATACCGGATTCATGCACCAGGGTTCGGAGTTCTTCACTGCTGAGCTGGTCTTCCCCCTCCTGGCCGGGCTTGATACCAAAAGGCCGCATCAGCAGAGAGCAGATCCAGTTCACCAGAAGCACTGCGGGATAAAGCAGTTTAAGCAAGGGCACCAGCACCAGGGATACGGGAAAAGCCACTTTTTCAGGATACAGGGCAGCCACGGTTTTGGGGGTCACCTCGCCAAAAATCAGCACCACAAACGTCAACGCCAGGGTAGCAATGGCAATGCCACTGTCCCCCCAGAGCCTGACGGCTATGATCGTGGCCAGGGCCGAGGCCAGGATATTGACAAAGTTATTGCCAATCAGAATCACCCCGATCAACCGGTCGGGCCGTTCCAGCAGAGCACTGGTCCGTCTGGCCGCCCGGTTACCCTTACGGGCCAGATGCCTGAGGCGATAGCGGTTAATGGCCATCATCCCGGTTTCGGAACTGGAAAAAAAAGCAGAAAGGAATAGCAGAAAAATCAGAGCGCCAACCAGCAGGCTAAGAGGTGCTTCGCTCAAGGGGAAAATCGCCTTCTATGGATTTTAGTTGTGATTATTCTACCCTTTAGTAGCAAAAGCCCCAAGCCTCCACAACAGGTTCAATTCAACTTCCATGACTTCTAAGCCCCACCAATGTCAGCAGAGGCACCAAACTCAAAAAAGCAGTACTCGTTTGCTTTTGTCTGTTTTTGTATGGGCAGACGAGAATAACAGCCCTTGAATAACAAAAAAACGATACCGTCAAATACTCACCTCTCTGATGAACCGGTCCAGACTGAAGCTGGTAATGAACACCATCTCCTTCATGCCGCCAGCTTTGTTCTGCCAAAAGTGGCAATTGAACTCTCAAGGAGGGAAACTGCAATGGCAAAACCGGCAATAGCATCCTCATACCAAAATGAGAAGAAACAGGAGGTAACACAGTACCTTCAGAAAGCCCAATCAATCGCCGCCATGAAGCAGCTATCGCCTGCGAGTCAAATTCTGGAGCCAACCGATCCTGACCTGCAATATAGGAAAGCAACCAATTGGCCTGATCCCCCCCAATCATGATCGAAAACATTTTTAAAATACCCGACAATCCAGGTACAGGCTTCACCACCTCAAACTCTTTTAGGAAACCAGGGTAATAATCATCAAAAGAGGTGGTTACCAACCTTTCAGGAGGCAATTCTTCCACCAGCTCAAGAAACTGCCCCCTTATGTCATGGTATTGAGAAGCCGATTCCAAAGGCTGGAGCGTTTGCCCCCCTTTGCTGATAGAGGAAAACTGATTGAAAAACCGCTCCTCTTCCTCATAAGTCCTGTGGTTATTGCATATTTCATCATGCCCCTGGCGATTGGACAGGGCACTTTCACAATCAGCCTGCGTCTGGATACCCATGTCACCAAAGCTTGGGTTCACGGGCAACAAAATGAACAAGACCAGACAATACAGCAGGCAACGGTATGGAAACATACCCCCTCCATCATAAAAGCAGATAACCAGTCAGACATAGAATCAAGACTAGCGGCGAATAATGGGGGAGCCCTGACGACTTATACTGAAATAACCTCACAAAACCGAAACAGATGAGCGAACTTTACTAACACCAGAATACGACTCAAAGGAATGCACCAGGGAAAATACAGGGCAATGATAGCCGTCCACAATAAGAATGCTGTTGAGTGGAGGACAGCCAGAACCCTTAACCAAAACAACCCAGCTCGCCGGACACACAATCCAGCACCAGCCGCCAGCCAAAATAGGCAAAGATCAACAGCACAAACCCGGCCAGGGTCCAGCGTACCGCAGTCTGGCCACGCCAGCCAAACCGCCACCGCCCCACCAGCAGGGCCGTAAACAGGCACCAGGCGGTAATGGAAAGCGCGGTTTTCTGAATCAGTTTCTGGGCAAACATATCCTCAAAAAAGAGAAAACCACTGGCCAGAGACAGGGTCAGCAGCACCACACCGATCAACAGAAACTCAAACAACAACCGCTCCATGGTCTGCAGGGGGGGGAGGGTTTTGATGGTTCGCCGGTGAGAGCGCAGCTGATGCTCCTGATAGGAGAGCAGAATGGCCTGAAACGCCGCCACCATCAACATCCCGTAGGCCAGTACTGAAATAAGGACATGAACCACCATAATGGACGGTGGACGCCAGACAATATGCTCAACCGGAGCCAGCCAGGCCGCCACTACCGTTGCCATGCTGACCGGCAGAATCATCACCAGTAAACTTTCAGAGGGCTTTTTCAGGCTACTGAGCACCACCACCATGGTCACCATCAAGGAGGTCAGTGAGCCGATGGTAAACACGCCCAGATTAATGCCACGCTCGGTGTGAATGGAGATATAAAGGGAAAGCGCATGAAAAGCCAGCCCCAGGGACGTCATCAACAGAATCAGGTGACGGGACGCTGACCGGCCACAGTTGCGCATTCCCTGTCCCACGGTACCCGCCAGATAGCAGCCCAGCGCACCGATACTGACAAACATTACACTCATTGGCTCGTCCAACACTCCATCAACGCCTCCTGCAAGGCCAGACACCAGCCTGCCTGCTCTTTCCCGGTAATGTCCCTGATATCAAGAGGCACATGGAAAGCTCTGGCAGACCGGCCATATAGCCTCGCAGTGTGTCACATTCAATAGCCATACTCAAACCACTGAGACCATGACAGGTCCCCATATCCGCCGCACCTTCCGTCGAACCATCACTAAAGATGAGTTAAATGAGGATTAAACCGATCCCGCTTTCCAGCCACTTCCTATATAATGCCATGAATCCGATCATAAACCGCTGGGAGTCAGCGGTTTGAAAACCGTTAACCGGTTAACGACTCAGAGTAATTCCTGGAATGTTTGAAAACTTGACCGACCGCCTTTCCCACACGCTGAAAAGCGTCACCGGCAAGGCAAAACTGACCGAAGAGAATATCAAGGATACCCTGCGTGAAGTGCGCATGGCCCTGCTTGAGGCCGATGTCGCACTCCCGGTGGTGCGTGAGTTTATCAGCCGTATCAAGGAGCGGGCCGTTGGCCAGGAAGTCCAGTCCAGCCTCAGCCCGGGCCAGGCCTTTGTAAAGATTGTTCAAAATGAACTGATTGAGGTCATGGGTTCGTCCAACGACGAGCTGAATCTGGCCACCCAGCCACCCGCTGTGATCCTGATGGCTGGCCTGCAGGGTGCCGGTAAAACCACCTCGGTGGCCAAACTGGGCAAATGGCTGAAAGAGCGGCAGAAAAAATCCGTTATGGTGGTCAGTGCGGACGTCTATCGCCCCGCCGCTATCAAACAGCTGGAAACCCTGGCCGATGAAACCGGACTGAACTTCTTCCCCTCCTCCATTGAGCAGAAGCCGGTGGATATCGTCAACGGCGCCATTCACGAAGCCCGGATCAAGCACGCTGACGTACTGATTGTTGACACCGCCGGCCGCCTTCATATCGACAACGATATGATGACCGAGATCCAGCAGCTGCACAGTGCCATTAACCCCATTGAAACCCTGTTCGTGGTGGATGCCATGACCGGGCAGGACGCCGCCAATACCGCCAAGGCCTTTGGTGATGCCCTGCCCCTGACCGGTGTTATCCTGACCAAGGCGGACGGTGACGCCCGTGGTGGTGCCGCACTGTCGGTCCGTCATATTACCGGTAAACCCATCAAGTTCATCGGTATGGGTGAGAAAACCGACGCACTTGAACCTTTCCACCCGGACCGGATTGCCTCCCGTATCCTGGGCATGGGCGACGTTCTCTCCCTGATCGAAGAAGCTGAGCGCAAGCTGGACCGGAAAAAAGCCGACAAGCTCGCCAGCAAACTGAAAAAAGGCAGGGGGTTTGACCTGGAAGACTTCCGGGATCAGCTCCAGCAAATGAAGAAAATGGGAGGCCTCAGCGGGCTGATGGACAAACTGCCTGGTATGGGCGGTATGAATCAGCAGATTCAGGGCCAGATGGACAACCGGATTTTTGTTCAGATGGAAGCCATCATCAACTCCATGACCCCCGCCGAACGGGCCAACCCGGACATCATGAACGGATCCCGTAAAAAACGGATTGCAGCCGGTTCAGGCACCCAGATCCAGGACATCAACCGCCTCATCAAGCAACACAAGCAAATGAGCAAAATGATGAAAAAGGTCACCAAAAAAGGCGGCATGAACAAGCTGATGCGGGGCATGAGCGCCATGAAAGGCCAGATGCCCGGCGGCATGGGTGGAATGGGCGGCATGATGCCCCCTGGCGGCGGCAAGAAGTTTCCTTTCTGACTAAGAGACTGCGGCGGCGCTATTGCGCCGCGCCTGCTGATTCACCACAGCTAACACATGGAAGATATATAAAAAGCAGAAACCGACTCTTTTTGCACGGCCAGGCGGAGCTGATGAACCCTTTCTTTCACGGCAGGGAAAGCTCGACGCATCTCACTTTAGAAAATGAGCATTAATAAATGCAACGAGGCCTTACCGGTCAAACACAAGGCCTGAATATGTCACCAGCAATGCAGTTGGAATACCTAAAGGCCAGAACCCACACCAAAGCCCCCCCCCCTTCGGTGATTTTCAAGAAAGATGTCGCCTCAACCTATGCAGCTAAATCATAGTGCTGCTGATTTTCTGATCGCTCAGGGTTTAGCCATACTTCAGTGGGTAACTGCCAGTTTCTGGTATTGCGGCTTCCCCAGCGTTCTGGGTGTTGCTCCTTCGCTTTACGATAAACAGCTTCTCGGTTTATTACTTTCT
>NZ_JBLYZI010000077.1:0-27399 GCF_057680865.1 Endozoicomonas sp. Z74 | reverse complement strand
CATTTTTGCCAGAAAGCGCTCTTTGCGGGTGGTTCTGCGTTTATGGACAAACTCACTGTCTGCGAAACTAAGCTGGCTCATGGACAGAAACTCAAGCTGGAAGCGATGGGAGTATTATCTCATGGCTAGGGACTTAATCGCACCTTCCCTAGTCGTTAAAAAATGGCCATTGCTTGGTCCTGGATTTTTTAATGATGTGCTGTGGATTGATTTTGCAGGTTGGAATTCTAAGATGTTCTCAGAAAGATTTCCTGATATTGATTTGATGCTTGTATCTGATTCTTATAATATGTATGACGGTTATAGTCCTTCTACACAAAAGATCTGGGTGGGGAGCCTTGATGGTTATGCCTCAGTTATGTATGTTGTCGTTAACTTCCGGAGTTCAACTGCTAAAAATCATGGGCTGGTAACATACAAAGGCAGAGTTGAGTCGGGTGCTCTAGGTGAGCGGGTGTCTTTCAGTTCTTCAAATGAACACCTCACCGACGATGAGTCTGACCAGATCATCATGACGATGAAAACTAAGGTGATAGGGGGGGTATATATGGGGCCTGATGGGCGTGTAGCATTAACGAACGTTTTCATAGTACGACTAAAGGAACCGAGTACAATTTCAAGTATGAGGGCTCAATACGATAGTATTATTGAAGATAATGTTGAATGCTTAACTGAAATTACTCTTGAGTATGATCCTTATACATACCGTCAGCAGTAGTTTCTACCTGCCTCAATATTACCGGATTGCAACGGTAGGGTCTAGTTAAGCACAGGAGCCTTTACCATGAGGCCTGAACAGCGAAAGCAAGGCTTCACCCTATGGCAGATATGTAGAGCAATTGTAGAAAGCCTAATCTGTTGGTGGCTTAACCCTCTACTTTTAACTGTTGCTAAAAAAAGGGGGGATTACCTGCCAGGGGAGTAAAGTCAAGGAAGCATTTGTAAAACATATACAGGACTCATTCCTTCCTTAATGAATGGTTGTCTTTTACATTGGTAGACAACCATTTATCTGTAAAGTAACCGCTCTTAAGACATTATCAAAAAGCCCTCAGAAATTACTGGGCGTTGTACAGCTGATCAGGCGGCAGTCTTCGTCTTCATTGGGATTACGAAAACGGTGGGGGCGGTTACTGTCGAAATAGTAGCTGTCCCCTGTGGAAAGAATATACACATCATTGCCAACGGTTAATTCCACAGAGCCTTCGATAACGATGCCTGCTTCCTCGCCTTCATGGCAGAGCATTTCTTCACCGGTATCGGAGCCAGCAGGGTAAAATTCGTCCATAAACGACATGGCCCGGTTGGTTTTGTGCTGGCCGATCACCTGGATGCGGATCTGGTCAAGCACCATGGGCATGATGTCTCCGGATCGATAGACCACCGGCTCATAACCCTGCTCATCCATTTCCAGGGAGAAAAAGGTCACCAGGGACATGGGAATGCCGCCGAGCACTTTCTTCAGTGAGCTGACCGAAGGGCTGACGCTGTTTTTCTCAATCATGGAGATGGTGCTGTTTGTCACACCGGCCCGTTTGGCAAGCTCCCTCTGGGACAGGTTGTGCATGGTACGAACGGCTTTTAATCGTGTGCCAACATCCAAAACAAATCCTCCTTGGTATCCCTCTCCAGCAACCCGTCACATCGTCATCCATACGGGCTGGTACCTCTGGAGAGTCATGATGGCCAGCTTCACAGGAGGCTGGCTCATGGTCTTTTATTGTTCTTCGTTTGACTCCTTCGTATGCATTACGGGAGTCAAGTCTCAGCCTGAAACAATCAGCCAATCCGTCAGGCTGAGGCTGGTTCCTTTTTACCAACCCTGATGGCAGATGTCACCCGACGGTTGTGCAGAGGCACCTGTGTTCGATCTGCAGGTACTGTGTTTTCAGTACTTTCCAGATCCGATGCCATATCCATCTGCATCATCTGCAGGCGGCGGGCTTCCTGTCGTCGCAGAACCCACCAGGTGACAAAGGCCGCCAGGGATACGGCCAGGATGATCAGGGTGGCCAGGGCGTTCACCTTGGGGCTGACTCCCAGTCGCACTGAGGAAAAGACCACCATGGGCAGAGTGGTGGCCCCGGGGCCGGAGACAAAGCTGGCGATCACCAGATCATCAAGAGACAGGGTAAACGATAACAGCCAGCCCGCTGCCATGGCCGGAGCAATGCCGGGCAGGGTGATCAGGAAAAATGTTTTTACCGGAGGAGCCCCCAGATCCATTGCCGCCTCCTCAATGGAGCGGTCCACTTCCCTGAGCCTTGAGGAAATGACCACCGTCGCATAGGCGGTACAGAAGGTGACATGGGCGATCCAGATGGTCAGCATGCCCCGGTCTGCAGGCCAGCCGATGCTGTTGGCCATGGCCACAAACAGCAGCAGCAGGGAAAGACCGGTAATCACATCGGGCATGACCAATGGGGCGGTAATCATACTGGAAAACGCGGTTTTTCCCCGGAAGCTTCGATAGCGGGCGATCACAAAGGCCGCCATGGTGCCAAGCACCACCGCCATGCAGGAACTCCAGAAGGCAATGCGCAGGCTCATCCAGATGGCCCCCAGCATCTGGTCGTCCTGCCAGAGTTCGCTGTACCATTTGGTGGAAAACCCCGCCCAGACGGTCACCAGCCTGGATTCGTTAAAGGAGTAAATCACCAGAATCAACATGGGCAGGTAAAGGAAGACCAGGCCCAGAATCAGAATCCAGTTGGAGAAGGTCAGGCTGGTTTTTTTCTCAGTGCTCATCGGCATTCTCCAGCTCTTTGGATTGGTAGTGGTGGAACAGAGCCATGGGGATAATCAACAGCAGCAGCATCACCATGGCCAGGGCTGAAGCAACGGGCCAGTCCCGGTTATTGAAGAATTCCTGCCAGAGCACCCGGCCGATCATCAGGGAGTCCGGGCCTCCCAGCAGCTCTGGAATAACAAACTCACCCACAGCGGGAATAAAGACCAGCATGGAGCCGGCAATGACTCCGGACCTGGACAGGGGCAGGGTCACCGTCAGAAACGTTTTCCAGGGCCGGGCGCCCAGGTCGGCAGAAGCCTCCAGAAGGGATTGGTCGTGTTTCACCAGGTTCGCGTAGAGAGGCAGCACCATAAAGGGCAGGTAGGCATACACAATCCCGATGTAAACGGCAAAGTTGGTATTGAGCATGATGATCGGGTCATCAATAACGCCCAATGCCATCAGCAGATTGTTGATCAGGCCATTGTTTTTCAGCAGCCCCATCCAGGCATAAACCCGGATCAGGAAAGAGGTCCAGGAAGGCAACAGGATCAACAGCAGCAGGGTCGTCTGCATATGCCGGGGCGCCCTGGCCATGGCATAGGCCATGGGGTAGCCCAGCAAAAGACAGAGCAGGGTGGCATTAAAGGCGATGTTAACCGAGCCAAGATAGGCCTTGATGTACATATCGTCTTCAGCAAGAAACAGGTAATTCCCCAGGTTCAGGGCAATGTTCAGAGTTTCATCGGTGAACTCAACGATGCTGGTATAGGGGGGAATGGCGATGACCATTTCCGATAGGCTGATTTTCAGCACCATGGCAAAGGGCACCAGGAAAAACAGCAGCAGCCAGAGATAGGGGGTTCCAATCAGGAAGCGTCTTCCCAGGCTCGTCGGCATTCGCCGGGCCATTGACAACAGGACATTCATCCGGGTTACCTCCTCAGCTGTTGAGCACCACTGGGCTGGACTCTTCCCAGCTGACGTAGACCGGGTCATTCCAGGTGGGTCTTTCACCATGGCGTTCGGTATTGGCCATATTGGCCTGCACGATTTTTCCGGACTCCAGCTTGATGTAGTACACGGAATGGGTGCCCAGATAGGCGATATCGTCGATGGTGCCCGCGGACCAGTTATTGGCTGAATCGGGCTTTTCCCGGGAAATGCGGGTTTTTTCCGGCCGGATGGCTACCCAGACATCAGGGTTTTCCAGCGCTGAGGAGATACCGTGGCCAATTCTGACCGGGGCGTTGAGCAGGTGTGATTCAATGACGACGTGATCGGCCTCATCCTGGGTGATCTGGCCTTCAAACATGTTGACACTGCCAATGAACTCGGCGGTCATCCGGCAGTTGGGGGTTTCATAGATATCCGTGGGCGTTCCGGTCTGGACAATCCATCCGGCATCCATAATGCCGATCCGGTCAGCCATGGTCATGGCCTCTTCCTGGTCGTGGGTGACCATAAGGCAGGTGACGCCCACCTGCTCAATGATTTCCACCACTTCCAGCTGCATGCGTGTACGCAGCTTTTTATCCAGGGCCCCCATGGGTTCGTCCAGCAGCAGAAGCTGGGGGCGTTTTGCCAGGCTTCTGGCCAGGGCCACTCGCTGACGCTGGCCTCCCGATAACTGATGAGGTTTGCGCCGGGCATACTGGCTCATATGCACCAGATTCAGCATTTCTGCCACCCGGTCGGCAATGTCCGGCTTTGACAGGTTGTCCTGTTTCAGGCCAAAGGCGATGTTCTGCTCCACGGTCATATGGGGAAAGAGAGCATAGGACTGAAACATCATATTGATGGGGCGCTCATAGGGGGGCAGGTCAGTAATATCCTGACCGCCCAGAATAATGCGCCCGGAGGTGGGTTTCTCAAAACCGGCCAGTATTCTCAATAACGTGGACTTGCCGGACCCTGAAGCTCCCAGCAGGGCAAAAATTTCGCCCCTGGGAAGCTCAAGAGAGACATCGTCCACCGCCACAATGCCATCAAACTGTTTGGTGACATCCTTGATTTGCAGCATGGTTTCCTTACGGACCCGCCCGGAGGGACGGGCAGTACCGTCCTGTGGGGAGTCCGGTCCGGGGGATGAGGGGCTGACGGGTTCTGACATTGGGTACACCTTGTTGTTTTTTTTATACCGGCCAGTGCCTCCTTTTGGGAAGCACTGGCACTGTCGTCGGTTCTACCGTTTTTCAGGGGAGTTATTTTCCGGTTTTTACCCGGGTAAAGGTACGGTTTACCAGGCGGTCAATTTTTGGGGGGAGCACTTCAAACACATAGAGGTTTTTCTCTGCCTCTCTGGTTGGGTAAATGCCAGGGTTTTCCCGAACCTCTTCATCCACCATTGCTACAGACGTTTTATTGCCGCTGGCATAAGCCACATAGTTACTGACTTCAGCGATCACTTCAGGCTTCAGCAGGTAGTTCAGGAAGGCATAAGCTTCGTCTACATTTTCAGCATCTTTGGGAATGGCCAGCATATCAAACCACATCCCGGCACCCTCTTTTGGAATGACATACTCAACCGCTACGCCATTATCGGCCTCATCAGCCCGGTCACTGGCCTGGAGAATATCGCCGGACCAGCCAACGGCCACACAGATATCACCATTGGCCAAGTCACTGATGAACTTGGAAGAGTGAAAGTAAGTAATGCTTGGGCGTACTTTCAGGAGCAGTTTTTCTGCCTTGGCATAATCTCCCTTGTTTTTGGAGTTAGGGTCCAGTCCCAGGTATTTCAGAGCTGCGGGCACGATTTCGGTTGGTGCGTCCAGGAACGCAACACCACACTGACTCAATTTGCTGATATTTTCTTCTTTAAAGACCAGGTCCCAGCTGTCTGTAGGGGCATTTTTGCCGAGGAACTTTTCAACCAGATCGGGGTTGTAGCCAATACCTGTAGTGCCCCAGAGATAGGGAAAAGCATGCTGGTTGCCATTGTCGTAGGTTTCCAGACGGTTCATCAGGCCTCCATCAAGATGCTTCCAGCCTTCCAGCTTTTTTTTGTCCAGGGGCGCAAAAACCCCGGCCTGAATCTGTCGGGCCATGAAAGAAGCGGAGGGCACCACAATATCATAACCGGTCTTCCCGGAGAGCAGCTTGGCTTCTAGCACTTCATTGCTGTCAAACACATCGTAGCGGACCTGGATGCCGGTCTCTTTTTCAAAGTTGGCGATGGTGTCTTCGGCGATATAATCGGACCAGTTGTAAACATTCAGGGTCCGTTCTTTGCTGTCGGCGTTGGCCAATGCCAGGGGGGAGGCCGTCAGTGTGCAGGTGATCGCTGCAGTAAGCAGGGATTTTCCCAGTGTTCTGATCATGGTTCATCCTTTTCGTTGTTTTTATGGTTGCTCTTTTCGCCCTGTCTCTTTTCGGATAGGCAGGGGCGAACGTTTTCCTTAACGGGCGTTAAGTGCTTTCATGGTCAAATCCAGGCACCTCCAGGCTTTGTCAATCAGTTCATCAATTTCAGATTGACTGATCACCAACGGAGGAGAAATGATCATGGTGTCGGCTACAGCCCTCATCACCAGACCATTACTGAAGCAGAAGTCACGGCAAAGGGTACCTGCAGTACCCTCGTTATCAAAGCGGGTTCTTGCTTTTTTATCATTGGTGATTTCCAGTGCGGCCACCATGCCGACTCCGCGGGTTTCACCCACCAGTGGGTGAGCCGACAGCTCTGCCCACCGTTGCTGCAGGTAAGGGCCGGTTTCGGTTCTGGCTTTCTCGACAATGCCTTCCCTCTGCAGAATCCGGATGTTTTCCAGGGCCACTGCCGCGGCGGAGGGGTGGCCGGAATAAGTGAACCCATGGTTAAAGTCGCCATTGGTTTTAACCACGTCTGCTACCCGGTCGCTGACCATGACGCCACCAATGGGCAGATAGCCTGAAGAAAGTCCCTTAGCCATGGGCATCAGGTCCGGTTTCAGCTGGTAATAGTCACTGCCGAACCACTCTCCGGTTCGACCAAAGCCGCAGATCACTTCATCTACCACAAGAAGAATGTCGTATTTTTTCAGAATGCGGTTGATTTCCGGCCAGTAGCTGTCGGGGGGGACAATCACCCCACCTGCACCCTGGATAGGCTCGGCAATAAAAGCGGCCACTTTATCTTCCCCAAGCTCCAGTATCTGTTCTTCAAGGGCCCGGGCCGCTTTTAGGCCAAACGCTTCCGGTGAAAGGTCTCCGCCCTCCCCATACCAATAGGGCTGCTGGATATGGACGATGCCTGGAATGGGGAGCCCCCCCTGCTTATGCATGGGCTTCATGCCACCCAGGCTGGCACCGGCTACGGTGGAACCGTGGTAGGCGTTTTCCCGGCTGATGATGACCTGTTTTTCCGGTTGCCCTTTGGCGGCCCAGTAGTGGCGGCTCATGCGCAACACAGTGTCGTTACACTCAGAACCGGAACCGGTAAAGAAAACATGGTTCATATGGTCCGGAGTGACTTCGGCCAGTTTTTCAGCCAGGTCAATGGCTGGAGAGTGGGTGGTTTTGAAAAAAGTGTTGTAGTAAGGCAGTTCCTGCATCTGGCGGCTGGCAGCATCCACCAGTTCCTGGCGGCCATAACCCACATTGACACACCAGAGCCCTGCCATGCCATCAAGAATCTTGTTGCCTTCACTGTCGTACAGGTAGACGCCTTTTGCCTTTTCTATAATCCGGGCCCCTTCTCTGGCCAGGGCCTCATTGTCCGCAAAGGGGTGGATATGGTGGCGATGATTGCGCTGCTGCCGTTCAAGGGTCGTGGTTTTATACTCTGCAACCGGACCTTCTGCGGCTTCCGGTTTTTCAGCGGATTTTTGAGTGAATGCCTGGCTCATTGTGGTTACTCCTGAATCTTTTTTTTGTTTTTTTCGTTATGGGTAGTGATGAGCTTTCAAACCGTCATCTGCAGATACTCTCTTTCCCAGGAGCTGATCACGCCCTTGAAGTTCTGGTACTCAGCCCGTTTGACTTCCACATAGGATTTCACAAATAACGGCCCCAGGGTCTCTTTCAGTACTTCGCTGCCTTCCATCAGCTCAAGGGCCTCTTCCAGGTTCAGGGGCAGGCGTCGATCACTGCCCTCTTCAGCGGCATTGCCGGTGACCGGCTGGCTGGGCTCAATGTTGTTGACCATACCCAGGTATCCGCACAGCAGAGAGCCGGCAAAAGCCAGGTAGGGGTTGGCATCGGCACCGGCCAGACGGTTTTCAACCCTTCTGCCGCTGGCGTTGGAGTCAGGCACACGGAGACTGACGGTTCGGTTGTCCAGTCCCCATGCCAGGTTGACCGGAGCGGACGTATTGGAAAGAAAACGACGATATGAGTTTACATTGGGCGCAAACAATGCCATGGCTTCTGACACATAGCGTTGCAGGCCGCCAATATAGTGGTAGAGCTTCTTGCTTGCGGTACCGTCCGGGTTGCTGAAAAGATTCTGTCCATTTTTATCCAGAAAACTCTGGTGCAGGTGCATGGAACTGCCGGGTTCATTGCTGATGGGTTTTGCCATAAAGGTTGCCCCGATGTCGTGTTTCAGGGCGGCTTCCCGCACCGTTCTCTTGAACACGAACACCTGGTCCGCCAGGGAAAGCGCATCTCCATGGCGGAAATTGATTTCCATCTGGGCAGCCCCTTCTTCATGGATCAAGGTATCCACGTCCAGTCCCTGGGCTTCACACCAGTCATACACATCCTCAAACAGGGGGTCGTACTCATTGGCGGCATCAATACTGTAGGACTGCCTGCCGGACTCGGGGCGGCCAGAGCGGCCAATAGGGGGCTGAAGGGGGTGATCCGGATTGGCGGTGCGCTTGGTCAGGTAAAACTCCAGCTCCGGTGCGACTACGGGAGTCCAGCCTTTGTCTTCATAAAGTTTCAGTACTTTTTTCAGAACTGTCCTGGGGGCGGTGCTGACCAGATCTCCCCGCTTGTCGTAACAGTCATGAATCACTAGAGCCGTGGGCTCTAGTGCCCAGGGCACCATATGGATGGCGTTTTCATCGGGCTTCAGAATCATGTCGATTTCCGCAGGGCTGACCAGGTCATCGAATATCTCATCAGCCACGTAATCCCCGGTCACTCCCTGGATCAGGATGCTTTCGGGCAACCGGATGCCTTTTTCCGCGATGAACTTACTGCTGGGCATGATCTTGCCCCGGGCAATCCCGGTAAAGTCGGCAATGACGGCTTCTACTTCGGTGATCTTGTTATCTTTTAACCAGCTGGTGACTTTTTTCATGCTGTTTGTCATAAGAAGGTCTGCTCTTTATTCTAAAACGGCTGTCGTTTTTGTTGCCTCAGCTGACAGGCTTCAGAGAAAGCCCGATACATTGTCATCGAGAACGGGTTGTGGGTGGCCTTGTATTCAGGGTGCCATTGAACGGCCAGGGCAAAAGCCCTGCCGTTGCTGACGGAGATGGCTTCAATCAGGCCATCCGGGGCCCGGGCCTCAATCTGCAGGTTGGCCCCAAGCCGGTCAATGCCCTGCATATGCACGGAGTTAACCATTCGTTCACCGGAGCCTGCTATCTGTTCCAGAAGCCCTCCGGGCTCAATGGTGATGGAGTGGGCGTCACCGTACTGAACATCCAGAGGGGCTGATTTATCCTCCCGGTGTTCAATATATTGACCGACTTCGTGAAGTTGCTGGTGCAGGGTGCCACCAAAAGCAACGTTCATTTCCTGAAGCCCCCGGCAGATACCCAGCAGGGGCAGGCCGAGCTCAATTGCGTCGGGTATGAACTGGAGTGTGGACGAGTCTCTCTGGGGGTCTTCATGGGCATCAGGCCCTGCCGGTTTCCCCTGGTAACGGAAGGGTTGAATATTGGAGTAGCCTCCGGTTACCAGCAACCCATCCAGCTGTGAAAACAGCTGCCGACTGTCCAGGGGCGTTGGCAGGGAAGGAATCAGCACAGGAATGGCTCCGGCTGCTTCCACGACGGATGTGATGTATTTTTCACCGGCCTGATGCACCCGGTGCAGACCCTGCACCGTTGTATCGGCTACAACACCGACCAGGGGCCGGGAGTGAGTTCGCATAGTACACCTTTTATTGTTATTTACTATGAAAGATTGACTATGAAAATGCTGCCATCTCTGATTTTTGTAGGATCTCCATGGGCTGGATAAACGGCTCTTTCTGTTCATCGCTGCTTCCATTTCCACCGGGCTGGTGGCAGAGAACTTACGACAGAGGGCTGGCATATCTGCCGTGCAGATTTTGTAACACCTCTGTCAAATATATTGCAAGCCTGTTTTTCCTGAACTTATCGACTAGCAAACAGTATGCCTTCTTTCAGTGTGGCGACCAGCTGATCGATATGCTTCTGTTCAATAATCAGCGGAGGCGACATAGCCAGTATGTCTCCGGTGCAGCGTACCAGTACGCCATTGTCGTAACTGTGCTTGAAGGTTTTGAAGCCACGCTCCCCCGGCGCGCCTTTTTTTGGTGCAAGTTCAATGGCTGCGACCAGACCAGTGTTGCGAATATCGATCACATTGGGCAGCTCTTTCAGGCTTAGCAGAGCGTCGGCAAACCGGCCCTCCATCTCAATGGTTCGCTGGAACAGCCCTTCTTGCTCATAGATATCCAGAGTGGCCAGACCCGCGGCGCAGGCAACTGGATGGCCGGAGTATGTGTAACCATGGAACAATTCGATCATGTTCTCCGGGCCGGTCATGTAGGCATTGTGAATTTCATCGCTCACGAACACGGCCCCCATGGGAATCACGCCATTGGTCAGGCCTTTGGCTGTGGTCATGATATCCGGCTCAACGTCCCACCGGGTGGAGGCGAATGCTTCACCTACCCGACCGAAGCCAGTGATGACTTCATCAAAAATCAGCAGGATGCCGTGTTTGCGGGTGATCTCGCGCAGCCGCTTCAGGTAACCCCTGGGAGGCATGATGACACCACCGGAGCCGGACATAGGCTCAACGATGACCGCAGCGATATTACTGGCGTCGTGGAGGGCAATGATCTGCTCCAGGGCATCGGCGAGTTCGACACCATGTTCCGGAAGGCCTTTGGTAAAGGCGTTAAGGTCAATGTTCAGGGTATGGGGCAGATGGTCGACTCCAGACAGGGCGTTGCCAAACATCTTCCGGTTATTGCCAATCCCGCCTACGGAAATGCCACCGAAATTGACACCATGATAACCGCGCTCCCGGCCTACCAGCCGTTGGCGGGTGGCTTCACCGTTCAGGCGGTGGTAGCCCAGGGCAATTTTCAGGGCGGTTTCTACCGATTCAGAGCCGGAGTTGGTGAAAAACACATGCTTGAGGCTGCCAGGAGCAATACTGGCCAGGCGCTCGGCAAACTCAAAGGCCAGGGGATGACCCATCTGAAAGGGAGGGGCGTAATCCAGTCTGACAACCTGTCGAGAAACAGCTTCTGAAATAGCCTGGCGCCCATGGCCGGCATTGACGCACCAGAGACCGGCGCAGCCATCCAGAACCGGACGACCTTTGTCGTCCTGGTAATACATGCCCTCAGCACTGACCAGCATGCGGGGTTGCTGCTTGAACTGACGGTTGGCGGTAAAGGGCATCCAGAAAGCGTCAAGGGAGACTGGGGCGGGATCGCTGTGGGGATGAAAACCGGCCATGGGGGTGGCGGCTGTTTTACTCAGGGTCAGCTCAGACATATCCATTCCTTTTTTTATTATTGAAATACGGTTGCCGGAAGCCCTGGCCTGTATTTCCTGGTTAGGTATTGATTATTCAGCTATAAAACGGGTGGCTGATTTTTTCTTGTTATGGTTACAGCCGCTGTCCTGACGGGCAGGATTTAAAACAGTGTGTACAATATTTCAAACATTCTGTGTTGAATCAAGCATTGCATTTAGTTAATGTGCAAATGATCAAACAGATGCCTAAAGCTGTGATGTAATCCATGACAAAAACAATAATCAGGAGCTGTGATGACTGTTCGTACCCGGGCTGAGTGGCAGGCCAAGGCAGACAAGCTGAATATCAGAGGCAAGGCGTGGATCAACGGTGAGTATGTTGATGCCAGCTCCGGTGAAACCTTTGACTGTATTTCCCCCATAGATGGCCGAAAACTGGCGGCGGTGGCCAGTTGCGATGAGCCAGATGTCCAGCGAGCGGTCGAAGTGGCCCGGGGTGTCTTTGAGTCTGGCGTATGGTCACGGATGGCTCCCGCTGGCCGCAAACGGATCCTCCAGGCGTTTGCCGACAAAATTGATGAGTCTCTGGAAGAGTTAGCCCTGCTGGAATCCCTGGATATGGGTAAGCCCATCAGTGATGCCCTGGGGGATGATATTCCCGGCAGTGCCAATTGTATCCGCTGGTGTGCGGAAGCCATCGATAAAGTATACGACGAAGTAGCTCCATCCGGCGAAAACAGCCTGGCACTGGTGACCCGAGAGCCGGCAGGTGTTGTCTCAGCCATTGTTCCCTGGAACTTTCCCCTGAATATGGCCAGCTGGAAGCTGGGGCCGGCCCTGGCAACCGGTAACTGTGTGATTCTCAAACCCTCTGAAAAATCCCCGTTAACGGCGATTCGTGTCGCTGAACTGGCGGAGCAGGCGGGATTGCCCAAAGGTGTCTTGCAGGTTTTGCCGGGTTTTGGCCACACCGCCGGAAAAGCACTGGCCTTGCATAAAGACGTTGACTGTCTGGCATTCACAGGCTCTACCCGTGTGGCACGGCAACTGATGGTTTATGCCGGTGAATCCAATATGAAACGAGTCTGGCTGGAAGCCGGCGGAAAGAGTCCAAACATCATTTTTGCCGATGCGCCGGATCTGGAAAAAGCCGCTGCCACTGCTGCCCTTGCCATTGGTTATAACCAGGGAGAGGTGTGTACTGCAGGCTCACGACTGCTGGTGGAAGCCTCCATCAAAGATGAATTTGTGGCGCTGTTGAAAAAGCATATGGACACCTGGCAGCCGGGGCACCCCCTGGATCCGGAAACCACTTCAGGGGCCATGGTGGATGATATTCAGACCCGCAATGTCCTCAAGTACATTCAGTCAGGAAAAGAGGACGGGGCCAAACTGGTGATGGGGGGAGAACAGGTCATGGAAGAGACCGGTGGCTTCTATATTCAGCCAACGGTATTTGATCAGGTGTCCAATGAGATGCGGATTGCCCGGGAGGAAATTTTCGGTCCCGTGGTGTCAGTGATTACGTTTACTGACGAAGAAGAAGCGGTCCGGATCGCCAATGATACGGATTATGGCCTGGCGGCAGCCGTTTGGACGGAAAACCTGAGCCGGGCCCACCGGGTGTCCAGGCGACTCAGGGCCGGTTCGGTGTTTGTAAATAATTACCACGGCGGTGATATGACCGTTCCTTTTGGTGGGTTCAAGCAGTCCGGGAATGGCAGGGACAAGTCACTGCACGCTTTTGACAAATATACCGAGCTTAAAACCACCTGGATCGCGCTGGACTGACCAATCCATGCAATGAGCGGGCTGCGTTGCACGTCAGCAGCGGCTCGCTTTGCTCTGATAAAGAATAATAACAGGCCGTCATCTATGAAACTGAAAGCTCCGGTGCATACTGAACAGCATGCGTCCTCATACTACGCAGCCTCTGCTAATCGTCAGACTCAATATCCGGTCCTGGAGGAAAATATAACCGTCGACGTCTGTGTGGTAGGTGGTGGCTTTACCGGTGTGGCTACGGCACTGGAGATGGCGGAAAGAGGCTATAGTGTTGCCGTACTTGAAGCTCGAAAGATTGGCTGGGGAGCCTCCGGGCGAAACGGCGGGCAATTGATTCGCGGAATTGGTGAAGAGGTGGAGCAGTTCCGCAACCAGATTGGCGACCAGGGAGTAGAAGCCATTTATCAAATGGGCTTTGATGCGGTGGAGCTGGTTCGTAACCGGGTTAATAAATATGACATCCAGTGTGATTTGAAAATGGGGTATATGGATGCGGCCATAACGTCAAAGCACATGGAAGGCATTGAAGAGGAGTATGAGGGGCTGCAGAAGCGTCACTATGCCCATGAACTTCGTCTTTTGGATAAAAGTGATGTTCATAAGTTTGTGGGCAGTGAGCGGTATATTGGAGGAATGGTGGATAGGGGCAGTGGCCATCTCCACCCCCTGAATCTCTGTCTTGGGGAAGCCAGCGTGGCGGAGAAAATGGGAGTACAGTTTTATGAATACTCCCCGGTGACCAAAATACACAAGGGTGAACGCCCCAGGGTAGAGACCGGAAAAGGCTCGGTCACCAGTGATTTTCTGGTGCTGGCTGGAAACGCCTATATGGGAGAACTTGAGCCGAAAATCGGTGGTAAGGTGCTTCCCGCCGGAAGCTATATTATCGCCACAGAACCCCTGGAGGATCCTGTGTGGAAAGGGCTGATTCCTGAGGATATGGCGATCTGTGACGTCAGTGTTGCCCTGGATTACTTCCGGTTGTCGGCGGACCGGCGATTGCTGTTTGGGGGAATGTGCAATTATTCCGGACGGGACCCGAAGGATATTGTGAAGGCCCTGCGGCCGAAAATGCTTAAGGTGTTTCCTCAGCTGGCTTCAGCCCGTATCGACTATCACTGGGGAGGAATGATTGGTATCGGAGCCAACCGCATGCCCCAGATTGGACGACTCGAGAAGAATATTTATTACGCCCAGGCCTATTCCGGCCATGGGGTCAATGCCACTCATATGGCTGGCAGAGTAATGGCAGAAGCCATGACCGGCCAGGCAGAACGGTTTGATGTGTTTGCTGGTATCCGTCATATGACCTTTCCCGGTGGCAAATATTTCCGTTCCCCGATGCTGGCACTGGGGATGCTCTGGTACCGGTTGAAGGAGATGGTTTAGCGTATTTCGGATGGCAGACATACCGTGTAGCGTATCGTATTGATCTGGGTGAATACGCATTGAGAGGGATGAAGTATGCTTTTTCAGGTCGTGTTAAGTCGAATCATTTCGAACACGGTCTGTTGCCTGTTGATCTTTATCCTGAATGTTTTGCCGGGATTTGCCTTTAGCAATGATGAGCTGAAGCGCCTTATTGATGAAGGCGATGTAGATGGAATTATGGAGTTTATGAGTGAGCCGGGTTGTGAAAACCAGCTGAAGGCCATTCTTAACAATTCTGAAGATCTGATTCTGGAGTATGCCCTGTTCAAGGGTAATACTCCCCCGGAGGTTTTATTTGCCCTGCTCTTACGAGGGGCAAACCCCAATGTCTACATGCTGGATGATCATAACAACCATATTCTAAGTTCAGCTTCCACCATTGATGAAATTCTGCTGCTGCTGGTATTCGGTGCAAATCCATATGAATGCAATCAGTGGGAATGGGCATACGCCATTGATCACAAAAACCTCTTGCACGTTGCCCTTTATTCTTTGTGGGAAAAGATGAAGCAAAAGCATTTGTATCTTGGAGCCTACAGGCCAAAGAAGTACAGGGATTTTGTTTTGATTAAAGAGGAGTTTCCGCTGAGGCGACTGGACCGGTTGGTCGCATTTATGAGCTCGATGATACCTTATCGTGAGATACCGGAAGAGTTTGTGAATTTTTTCAAAGGGACCGGGGTTATTCTTTTTTAGCTGTGAAGTTTTGGAAAAGGAATTGCTGGTTCCATGCTTCTGAAAGGTGCCTGAAACCTGCCTCTTACTGACTTTTCCATAACACATGTCCTGAGCCGATATAGGCAATATCTGTCGTTAGCTTCTGTGTCTGCGTGTTGCCGGGTGAATCGTTTCGACAAGGTCATTGATCTACGTCAAACTTTTTTCCCCCGCCCTCTGTATCCTTCCTGTCCGACAATGAGAACGTTTACATAAGCCTGGTTGTAGCCCGGATCGACTGTGCCGGGATCAGGCTGGAAAAGGGAAGTTGAGCAACGCCACTGTCTGCAGCTGGTGGTTGCTGATTTGATGAAGAGCCATGCCTGACACAGAGAATACGCTGCCCCCCTCTACCCACCAGGAATCAGCCCTGGAAAAAATCACCCTACTCCGCCAGGAGGTCGCCAAGGTCATTGTGGGCCAGGAGGCTCTGGTGGAGCGCCTGATCCTGGCTCTGCTCTGTCGCAGTCATGTTCTGATTGAGGGTATTCCTGGGCTGGCGAAAACCCTGACAGTCAATACTCTGTCCCGGGCCCTTGGGCTGGATTTCAGCCGGATCCAGTTTACTCCCGATCTTTTGCCGGGAGACGTAACCGGCACCCTGATTTACAACCCGGCCACCGGGGAGTTCATTGCAGAGAAGGGGCCGGTGTTCGCCAATATTGTCTTGGCCGATGAGATCAACCGTTCCCCGGCCAAAGTACAGTCTGCGCTGCTGGAAGCCATGCAGGAAAAACAGGTAACCCTTGGCAAGGACATTGAGCCCTTACCCCATCCATTTCTGGTGCTGGCCACCCAGAACCCTGTTGAACAGGAAGGAACCTATCCGTTGCCGGAAGCACAGGTGGACCGGTTCATGTTCAAGTTGAAGGTGGACTACCCGGGCTTTGAGGATGAACTGGAGGTTATGCGTCGTGTAGCCAGGCCGAAAAACAGTGTCAAAGTCAGTCCAGTGCTCAGTCGGGAAGACCTTGAAGCCCTCTCTTCTGCAATGGAAGGAGTGTTTATCAGTCCAGCCCTTGAAAAGTACATTGTTCATTTGATTACTGCCACCCGCAGGCCTTGTGATTACGGGCTGGATATTGCTGACCTGATGCGCTTTGGGGCATCGCCCAGGGCAACCATCAATCTGGCACTGGCAGCCAGAGCCATGGCGGTGATCCGTGGCCGCGACCATGTGTTACCTGAGGATATCCGTGGTCTTGCACCGGACGTACTGAGGCACCGGATAGCGTTGAGCTACAAGGCAGAAGCCAGAGGGGTTACCTCGGACGCCCTGGTGGAGGCCATTCTGGCAAAAGTGGCGATTCCGGAACAGTGAGATGGACGAGCACCTTAACCAGCGGCTGCACCAGTTGCAGCTCTTTTGCAGGCACCGTGTCGACCATCTTCTGACGGGAAAGTACCGTTCCGTGTTCAAAGGGCAGGGACTGGAGTTTGATGAAGTTCGTGCCTACGCCCCCGGGGATGATGTCCGGACCATTGACTGGAATGTTACGGCCCGCTCCGGAGAGGTTCATATCAAGCGTTTCCATGAAGAGCGGGAGCTGAACCTGATTCTGGTGGTGGATAACTCACCTTCGTTTGCCTGGTCCAGCCAGGAGCCGGGTCGACAACAGGCGGCGGCTGAGCTTTGCGGCCTTCTGGGTTCAGCGGCACTGAGCAGCAATGACCGCATTGGCCTGATGCGGTTCAGCAACGGGATGGATGACTACCTGCCGCCGGCCAGGGGACGCAATCAGTTGATGCGCTGCCTGAGCCGACTGTTGGAGGAACCTGAACCCGTGTCTTCCAGTTCCATGGTGGAGGCTCTGGAGCACCTTAATCAGTTGAAGTTGAAACGCTCCATTATCGTGGTGGTATCGGATTTTTCTATGGAGGCGGTAACCGGGCCACTGGCAGAACTGTCCAGGCACCATGAGCTGATCGCCATTGCCATTGATGACCCTCGGGAAACTCAGTTTACCGGAGGGGGAATGCTGCACCTTCAGGATTGCGAAAATGGCACAACACAGTGGCTGGATCTGTCCTGTCCGTCGCTACAGGAAAGGTTCCAGAAAAACATGGAAGACCGGCTGCTGAGTCGCCAGCAGGACTTTGCCCAGTGGGGGGTGGACCTGGTCTGCCATCAGGTGGGGGATGATCCGGTGGAGACGCTGTTGTCCTACTTTCTCAGTCGCAGGCATCGGATAGAGGGGGAAACCGGTGGCTAAGCACTCACTTATCTTTTGGTTGCTGTTGTCTGTGAGCACACTGCTTCAGGCTGCCGGCAGTGTCAGTCCAGAGTCTTATATTGAGCTAACCGCTTCCGCTGAACAGGTCACACCGGGTCAGCTGATCGAGCTTCACTTGAACGTTCAATATGAAGACGGGGTTGAGGTTCGTTTTGTTCAGGAAAAGCAGCCCTGGGAAGACCTTGAGCGGGTGTCATTCAGCCAGTCGCAACCGGTCTGGGAGGCAGGGCTCTGGTTACAGTCTTTCACGCTTCAGGTAGCTGTGGGTGTGCCTGGAGAACATCCGCTGCCCACATTCACGGTGGACTTTTTCAGAGGCGGTGATCACTGGCAGATGAGTAGCCAGCCATTATCGGTTCAAGTGGTCTCTGCGTTTGCTGCGGCCGGGCCTGGGGGGAATGGGACGGGTCAGAGAAATGTTCAGCTTCAGAAGGTCATTCCACTGCCGGCAATGAACAAGGACCCTGATTTATCAGCCACAGCCGCCCTTCTGTTGATGGTTCTTTTTGGGGGGGCTGCTGCTGTCAGTATCTGGTTCAGGGGCAGGAAGGTCGCAAGCCCGAAGTCAGCGGTGCCAGCTATTTTGTCTCACGAGAGCTTGTCTCCCGAATGGCTGGCCAGGAAAGCAAACGACACCGGTGTTGCTGACTGGGAAGGACTCCGGTGTTGGTTGATGCAGGTAACAGGCAGTGACCCGCTGGGAAAACTCACGACTCATGAAGCTCTACTCCATGAGTATCAGAGGCTTCGTTTTACCCGGGACTCCCCTGTTGAAGCGTTTATTTCGTTGTGCAACGGCTGTCAGGAGAGATGGGGATGACTTTTGAATACCCGATGTTGCTCTGGCTGCTGCTAACCCTTCCGCTTCTGGGGTTTTTTCTCTGGGGGCGTCAGGGAAAGCAGGGGGTGGCTTATTCCCATCTTCCCTTGCTGAAAGGTCTTCCGGTCAGTGCGCGCCAGCAGTGGCTCTGGCTGCCATTGACCCTGCAGGTTCTGGCCCTTGGTGCATTGCTGGTTGCGGTAGCCCAGCCGGTCAGGCTGGTGGTGGACAGCACAGAGCAGAAAGAAGGTATTGCCATGGCTATTGTGCTGGATGTGTCGTCTTCCATGAAAATTCGCATGGATGTGCAAAAGGGCAATCATAAAGAGAGAAAAAGTCGCCTCAGTGTCGCCAAACAGGTGTTGGAGCGTTTTATTCTGGGTGAACAGGTTTCGTTGGCCGAGGGCTTTTCGAGAGCGAAACACCGCCTCCAGGGGCGGGGAGCAGACCTGATTTCCCTGGTGACTTTTGCCCGCTTCCCCAGGGTGGTCAGCCCTCTGACCAGTTCCCATGAGTCACTGGTGTTTATGGCCAGTGAGGTTGAGCCTCCCACGGTACCCGATGAGGATGGTACCGCTTTTGGTGATGCCACAGCCCTGGCCGCGGCTCAGCTCAGTGAGTATGAAAAAAATTACGGTTTGAAGGAAAAGGTAAAAAGCAAAATCCTGATTCTGCTTACCGACGGTGAAAATAATGCCGGTGACTTCAGCCCCGCCATGGCAGCAGAAATGGCCCGGGAGTGGGGGATCCGGGTTTACACCATTTTTATCGGGAATCCCCCTGGCAAAAGCCTGGGCCACCAGCTTGGCATAGCAGACAGTATTGACAACACCGAGCAGGTGGACTGGGTGCTTCAGGCCATGGCTGACCGAACCGGTGGCGTCTATCAGCGGGCCCATGATTATGATTCCCTGACCCGGGTCTACGAGGCCATTGATCAGCTGGAGACCTCCCGTCTCCAGACCCTGACATTTGAAGAGCGGATACCGGCGTTTCACTGGGCAGTGCTGTTGGCATTATTGGCACTGCTGGTGGCGGCAGCCCTCAATGCGACCTGGCTGAGGAGATTGGGATGAGTGATTGGACCCTGCTGGCCCCTCAGTGGCTCTGGCTGATGGGGGTGATTCCTTTATGGGGGGGGCTTGGGGTTTACCAGCGACAGAAAACCCTCGGGAATTTTCAAAGTTACCAGCGTCGTCCGGTTAAGCTTCAATACCGTGTGGGCGCCATGGGGGGCATGATGCTTTCCATCACCCTGCTGGTGCTTGCTCTGGCCCGGCCAGCCTGGAACCCGCAACCACGCCCCATTACCGAACAGGGCCGGGACCGGATCTTTCTGCTGGATGTTTCCCGTTCCATGCTGGCGGCTGATGCACGCCCGAACCGTCTGGAGGCCGCGCGTACCGCTATCCGTCAAACGTTGGGGACTTCCTGTTCCAACCGTTCTGGACTGGCAGTATTTGCCGGTGTGACCTCCATTCTGTCGCCACTGACCTGCGACCAGTTGTTTTTCAGTAACAAGCTGGACAGTGTCAGCCCTGATTCCGTGGCCCAGGGAGGAACCCGGATTCAGGATGCACTGATGACCGTTCTGGAAAAAATGGTGGACCCCAAAGCTGGGGCCCGGGCCGTGGACATTGTTTTGATCACCGATGGGGAGGATCTGGGAGAGACACCCGATAAGGCCCTGGCTCTGTTAAATAAAATGGGGGCCCGGCTGCTGGTGATTGGCCTGGGAGACAGCCAGTTTGGTGCCAGAGTGCCTGCCCGCGAAGGGGAAGGCTGGACTCAGTATGAGGGCCGAGAGCACTGGAGCCGGATGGATGAGGCAAGCCTCGGAGAGCTTGCCCGGGGAGCCAGTCAGGGCATCTTTTTCCCGGTGGGAACGTCCTGGCTGGATCTGCCCGTGATTCTGGACCAGCTTCAGACCCTCTGGCCTGGAGAGAACCGGGCCCGGGGGGAAGTGATGGAATATACCGAGGGGTATCCGTGGTTGCTGGCAATGGCTCTGCTGATGCAACTGGGTTTACTGCTCTGGTCAGACCTCTGGCGAAGCAGGGCGATGGTGATAGGAATACTTGCTCTGTCGTTTAACGCCCAGGCGACGGTTCCCGGGGACAGTGATCTTGCCCAGGCCCCCTGGCAGATGGAAAAGCTGGCCAATACCCTGCTGGAGGATCAGCTTTATGAGGAAGCCTCAGAGGTCTGGCGACAGATTATTGCTCTGGCAGACCGGCCGGATCTGGCGGTAGCGGCCAACTATAACCTGGCGACCACCTTGATTCTTACGGCTGAGAGCCTGGATGCGGCGCAACTGGCAGCCATGGACCCGGATGAAGTGGCCCGGCTTATGGAGGAAGGACCCATGGACCCGAAGGCCTACTACGATGAAGCCCGGCAGATTTTCCGTCATATTCTGCAGGTGGATCCGGCTCACCAGCCCAGCCAGCGTAACCTTGAATGGCTGGTCTGGCAGGATCAGATCCGCCGCCCGCCGGAATCCCCCCAGCCCCAGGAACAACAACCGCCCCCGGAACAGCAGGACCCTGAGGGTGAAGAGGGAGAAGCCTCTGATCAGGAGGAAAAGCCGGACCAGGGTGAGTCCCGGTCTGACCAGGATCGTTCCATGGAAGAGATGGAGCCTGCGGATGAGGAGTCTGACCGGGAAAGCATGAATCAGTCGTTTGAAAATAGGCAGTGGCCTTCGCCCTCTGCCAGTGCCGAGGAGGTGTTGAACCAGGCAAAAGTACGTGAAGGACTGGAACAGCAGGAGCGACGTAGAAACCAGATACCGGTGGAGCGGGACTGGTAGATGAATCCGCGGGCTCAACATGAAAAACGGCAAGTGACCGGTTTTTCAGGGAAAAGAATCAAAGTGAGTGATGGCACACAGATGAAATCGGATGGTTGGAAAATAAGATCTGCTGGCTGGTTATACACGACGATAGGCCTGTTGATGGCCATGCTTCTGATAGTGGGGTTGTGTACAGGGCTGCTCCCGGGAAAAAGCCTGGCGACCGACCGTGATGAAGTGCACTGGCAGCTGAGCATAGAATCCCTGTCAGGGAGCACTGCAGAAAAAAACACGGCCGATCTGTGGTTGGGTCAGCCTGCGGACTTTATGGTGGTCTCCCTGGCACCACCGGCCTCGGGGTTAACACTGGAGGTTTCCGATCCTGGCGATTTTACGGTTATCCAGCGTCCCCCGGTACCCATCAACCGGGGGGGAGTGGAGGGTGCGGGCTACCCAGTCCGTCTCACGGCCATGAAGTCGGGAGATCTCCAGCTGCCCGTATTTTCACTGAGCCATGGGGGAAACAGAAAGACTGTTACGTCCTCGGTAGAGGTAAAAGCACCCCAGCAAAGTGACGCGCTGACGTTTTCGGTGGAGAGAAGTGCAGGCCGGATTTATCTGGGGCAGAGCATCCGTCTCCGGGTGGAGTGGGTTTCCAATCTGCCCCTGCAGGCGTTGAAAGCGGTCAGTATTATGATACCGGAAATGGAAAAAGCGTGGATCCGGACATTGCAGCCTGCCATTGGCATTACCTCAGAATCCCCAGACAGCATTGGACTTCCTGTGGGCGGTCGACGTGCAATGGCTCAGTGGGAGAGCCGGGCGGATGGCTCTGTCAGCCTTCATTTTGAGACCATTATTCAGCCTCGTAAGGCCGGGGAGTTTCGTTTCTCTGCTCCGTTCATTCTGACCAGTGTTGATGGGGAAATGCTGGAGTTCAGCCCTGGACAGTTCCGGGGCATGCCGTACCCTGCTCATTTTGACAATAACTTTTTTGATGCTGACGATTTGGGTGCCGACCATAGCCCTGCCCGGAAGTCAGAGCGGCTGATGGCTATGGCCAAGCCCTTTACCTTGAGGGTGGATGCCCTGCCGGAAGGGGCTCCGGAACACTTTTCCGGAGTGGTCGGGCGTCCGGATATCAGGGTGACCGTGTCGCCTGATGACGTTCACCAGGGAGAACCGGTTCAGGTCAGTTTTGAGATCACCCATCCCGACCTTGAAGTGTTCCCGGTGCCTGACTTGCAGCAACAGGCCGCTTTTGGCCATTCATTTGATGTTCCTGGCAAGCCCGGTCCGGCCCGTTATCAGAAAAGGGAAAATAAAACTCTGGTCAAGCAGGCGAATCAGAGTATTTTTCCCCGTCAGGCAGACGTCAGCTCTGTTCCCCCCCTGGTCATTAACTACTTTGATCCGGAGTCAGGACTCTATCGGGATTATGTGACCGAGCCCTTGCCTATTAATGTCCGGGCTTCTGAGCAGTTCAACCTGAGCAACAGTGAGCTGTCTGCGGATGTGAAGCTCAAGAACCCGGTCCAGGTGGATGAAGAGGGTATCTGGGAGCACGTCTGGGGCGAAAAGCTGCTGACCCGTTCCGGGGAGAGTGTTTCCGGTTTTGCCTGGTGGGTTCTTTTTGCCGGAGTACCTCCTTTGCTGGTGATAGTGGCACTTTTGCCTTCAATAAAGAAAAGGCTGCGGGCTAACCGTCAGCGGCGGGCACTGATCCAGTTTCAGTTACAACTGAACGACGGTGGTGATCCTTATCAGCTGCTGGGTCACTATTTATACCGGCGGGTTGGTTTGCCACCTTCACAACTGAGTGCGGCTGGGCTTCAACAAACTCTGGCAGCCAGGCGAGCGCCCTCTCATTTGACTGAGTTTTTCCGTCAATGGATAGAGCGGTATCAACGGTCCATCAGCACCGGAGAAAACGCGTTGGACTCTGCCGCCAGAGATGAGCTGCTGGGCCGGGTCAGGGAGCTGGACCGGTGGCTGGGAAAACCGGAGACAGAAGCGAATGCTGAGGGTGTAAAGACGGGAGTCGTTTTGTGATGAGAAACTGGTTTAGAAGACGAATGCCTCTCAATAAAGCCCTGTTGTCCGGTTTGTATGCACTGCTTCTCCTTTCAGGGATGATGGCGCCGGCACTGGCCAATGATTCGGATCTTTCCCGGCAATTAACCGCTTTGCGTGAAACTCATCAGCAGGCCATTGAACTCAGTCTCAGCCATCCTTCCAAAGCCCGTTTGGCCCATGCCATGGTAGCCGGGCAACTTGAGTCACTTCGGGATCAGGAGGGTTCACAAGCGCTGGATGGTGGGGCTCTGGCCTACAATATCGGCAACAGCTGGTATCATGCCGGGCAGTACGGCAAAAGTATTCTCTGGTACCGCCGGGCCCAGGAGCAGGGCTTCAATACTCCGGAACTGGAGCACAACCTGCGATTTGTCCGTGCCAGCCGGCTGGACGATCTTCCTGAATTATTTGGTAACCAATGGTTAAGTGACGTGTATCTGGCGGCTGGAGGCCCGTTCTGGCTGGCCATCAGCGCCGTGGTTTATCTGATGTTCTGGTGGCAGTTATGGACATTGCTCAGTGGTTGCTCCCAGGGTAAAGGGCGACTTTACGGGGTAGCTGCGGGCCTTGTGCTGGTATCTGCCAGTCTTGTGTTCAGGCTGGCTTATTCTCCCCCGGAAAGTGATGGCGTGATCACCAGTATGCACACCACTGCCAGGAAAGGGCCGGGACTGATTTTTGCCCCGGCGTTTACCAGCCCCCTGAACCAGGGGACTGAGTTTATTCTTCTGCAGGAGCAGGGGAGATGGCGGGAAGTGAGGCTCAGTAATGGTCGGACGGCCTGGCTGACTGCCAATTCAACAACGCTTTTGTGAGCCATCAAAATCCATTTGTCGAGCAGTCAGCTCCGACAGCTTCTGGCTATGCAGGCGGTTGACAATGTGCAAGCTCATGTCAATACCAGCGGAAATTCCCGCAGATGTGATGATGTTTCCCTCATCCACCCAGCGTGTTGAGTCAACCACATTGAGCCCGGGGTATTGCTCGCGCAGGTCAACAATGTCCTCCCAGTGAGTGGTTACCGTTTGATTGGTGAGAATGCCGGCTTCTGCCAGCAGAAAGGCTCCGGTACAAACGGAAGCGGTCAGGCTGACCTGCCGGCTCTGGACTGAAATCCATTCCAGCACCTGTGGTTTATCCAGCTCTTTGGTATGGACGCCTCCAACCACCATTAAAACATCAAGGGACGGGTGGTTTTCAATACTATAGGCAGGTTGAACAGTGAAACCTCCTCTGGCCACCACTGGCTCCCCGGACTCGCTGATCAGAAAGGGCTTGAAAAAAAACTCTGGCACACTGAGCCTGGAAGCGGTAGAGAACACCTCAAAGGGGCCGGAAAAATCCAGCACTTCCGCCTGGTCGTAAATATAAATTCCAATGTTCATTGTTTTTATTCCTGATTCCGGCTCACAGCTAGTGAGCCAATTTGAGGGTAATGACCCCGGCAATGATCATCAGTACCCCCAGATAACGCCCCAGACTGGCAGGGTCACCGTAAAAGATCATGCCCACCATAAACGTGCCCGCTGCGCCAATGCCTGTCCAGACGGCGTAAGAGGTTCCCAGGGGGATCTCCTTTTGAGCCAGCCACAGCATCCAGCCACTGAGGGAGATGAAAAACACCGCCAGAAGGATACCCTGCCAGCGGGTATCGCTCTGTTGTGCCATTTTAAGTCCTACTGGCCAGCCCACTTCAAACAGGCCAGCCAGTATCAGATATATCCAGGCCATTGGTTTATCCTGTCAGGAAAACAAAGAGTTTAAGAGTGAGCCTGACCTTTCCACAAGTGAATGGGGTCTTTTTCAATATCCTTCTGGAAAACAGATTTGCCTCCTGAGGGAAGCTGCTTTGTTAAAGTTAATGGATTCCTCCTCCAAAGGGAGAGGTCCCCGCAAAGTGAATTCAAGCCTTTGCGGGGGGAATGCAGAGTGAGGCAATGATGCCTCTTAAGGGGTTAAAAAAGAGAGTACTACCGAGGTTAATGCTGTTGTCCCCGCCGCGATTGCAGGCAGTTCAACAACGTAACGGGGATTATGATTTAACACTTCTGGTAGCTGACCTTTTTCCATGAAATTACGGTAGACATCCTTTCTTCCTGAGCCGATTTCAACGTAGAGAATCCGGGTGTCAGGGTAGGGGGAGCCCAGCATATGAAAGTCCTCTGAGCCCATTACAGGAGGCATTCCCATCAGCACTTTGTCTTTTCCAAGTGCGACTTCCATAGCAGCCCGTGCCGTATCTTCAGAGCCGTTGATAACGGGTTTTGAGTAACCTTTCATGGTGTAGGTGGGCATCCGGTTCTTTGGAATGCCATACATTCGGGCAATATTGTCTGTGACCGACTTTATGCCTTTAATCATTTGCTCCCGCTCTGCTTCAGTGTACCAGCGAAGGTTGACTTTCAGGGTTGCTGAATCAGGAATGATGTTATTGCTGTCACCTGCCTGAATGGCTCCCACCGTCAGAACAGCAGGCTGAGCCTGGTCAAGGGAGCGGGCGACAACGGCCTGATACCCCATAATGGCCATGGCTGCCATTACCACGGGGTCTTTGGCGGCGTGGGGGGTGGAACCGTGGCCGCCAACCCCTTGAATAACCACATCCATCTGGTCGGTGCCAGCCATCCGTCGACCATCATTGATCGCCACTGAACCGGCTGGCACAACCCCCATGGTATGACCCGATATAATGATGTCGGGTTTTGGGGCTAATTTGTACAGGCCATCATTGACCATGGCGGTAGCCCCGAGAATAGGCTCCTCTGCGGGTTGGGCTACCAGCACAGCGGTTCCTGACCATTCCCCCCTTCGGGCTGCGAGCTGCTTTGCCAGGCCAATCAGCCAGACTGTATGGGCATCATGACCACAGGCATGCATTACGGGGAGCTCTACCCCATTGGCGTCTTTTTTGACGGCAGTGCTTTTGTAAGGTAGGCGGGTTTCTTCTTTGATAGGAAGTGCATCCATATCGCTACGAAACATCACTACCGGGCCCGGACCGTTTTCAAGAATGCCGACCACACCGGTTTTGGCAATACCCGTATGGACCTCAAAGCCATTGGCTTTTAACTCTCTGGTTACCAGGGCGGCGGTTTCATGTTCCATGAAAGCGTGTTCAGGGTTCTGATGCAACTGTTTGAAGAGTTCAACCAGCCGCTTTTCGTCGCTGGCTACTGAACTGGCCAGGTTGGACGCGATGGCTGAAGAACTGAGTCCGAAGAGCATCAGGATGGTGACTGCCAGGATACGAATTCTTGTTGTTTTCATTCTGAATGACCGATTAAGCGGTTACTGGAAGTGCCGGTGCTTCAGGCTTGAGTGTAAAGAGCAGGTGAAGGCTATATACTCTTTGTTATAAACGACACTATATCGTTATAGGCGTCGGCCCATTATACCCGCATGGGCAGGAATTAATACAGAATTGCACCCACTAGTGGCCAGGGGCTGCTTTGCCCCTGACCAAAAATGCAGTGATGGTTCAAAGCTCCTCTTTTATTGGGGAGGTAACATAGGGTTTAGGGAAGCGGTTATGCATTGCCTGGAAAAGAGAGATATTTATTTGCAGTTTGCTTAAAATAAAATCCATAACCTGTGGTAAAATAACTTTATTTTCTATTACTGTGTGCCGGTATTCACTAACTGTGATACTGGCTATCAGAAACAGTGTAAATTTCAGCTCAAGGGTTTGTGTCATGGATTTTATTAAGTTGGCATCCTCTGGATATCTGTTTTCCAGCTTTAGAATATCGTTAACAAGTATATTGACAAGTTGCCGCCACTGATCGTTATACAGTCTGTGGTCACGGCTGTACTGTATCATTGCTTCGAGATCCGGTTTTTCTCCCTGTCCCTCCCAGAGCCATGTAATATCTGCCTGGGGACAGATATCTGGATCGCAGTGACCATAGAAGGTCTTCTTGTTTTTTGCCATGGTTTGAACAAGGTTGGGCATTTCAGAACCCCAGCCCCCATATGAATGCCAGAGGCGCTGTTCAAATTAAATGTTGCTAACATGGTCTATACTCCCTGAGCATGAGAATTGTCGTGTAAAGTGGAGTTCCAGCCATGAAACCTCAGCAATTCCAAGACATCCTGAAGTCCATACCCATGATGTCCCCAGAGCAGATCGGTGTCCTCCATAAAACTCTGCCGCCCTCACCCATTGCCGGTGATGCACAAGGTATTTCCGG
>NZ_JBLYZI010000076.1:0-27407 GCF_057680865.1 Endozoicomonas sp. Z74 | reverse complement strand
TGGGATAATGCGGCTATGGAATCGTTTTTTAGTCGACTCAAAGTTGAGTTGGTTTATGCGGAGCGGTTTCAAACACTTGATCAGGCCCGATCCAGTATCTTCGAGTACATCGAAATGTTCTATAACAGAACTCGACGTCACTCAGCACTGGGTTATCTTAGCCCTGCTAAGTTTGAAGAAGTAAATCAACAATAGGTGTCCACTTTTAGTGGGTAACACCAGAATTTTAAGATGAGGCAATAACAATAAGGTTTTAATGACACCGCTCATCGGAGTGCCTCCCTGTTTTTGTCAACAATCTTGTGCATATGACGCTTTTCCCCGTCTCCCAGCATACAGGCTGCTTTCGGTAGTGTTTTTTCGTAGCCGTGAAACATATAATCCGTGATGGATTGGATGATGCTGTCCAGCCAGTCATCCTCTGTTTCCCGCCGCTTTTTGAAGTGATCGTCCTCAAGCAGCCAGATTTTCTGATCCTGATCCAGCTGGTTATATTCCGGGTTGTATTGTGCTGAAGCCACTGAACGAATTTGCCACATTTTTGCCATCACTTGATTGACGATGGCCTGGTAATAATCCTCCTTTTCAGCACGAATATGAAAATTATTGGGGTCTTGCCGGTAGAGTTTATGCAGGCCGTGGAATAGTTCTTTACATTCGTTATAACGGAATGACTGGGTAAAAAAGTCTTTATTGGGCAACTGAATACCCCGTTTTTCAAGGGCAGGAGGGAGGCTCAGTAATAGATGGGCCTTGCCGCCATTCTGGTTATTCAGCACACTGATATTTTGTGGTTTTGTACCCCCGTAACCGATGGTGGTGAGGCCATAGATTTCACGGTAGCCATGGGGATCATATTCCCCTTTTTTTCTTTTCTCCCTGATGTCTTTGACTTTAATGTCATCGCCAAAACGCAGGACATCCAGCCTTTTTCGTAAGTCGAAGACAATTCCTGAAGGCGTTAATAGCGATAACAGGTGATAGCGGTTTTTGCTGATGGGGAAGTAGACTTGTTTGATTTTGGAGCTTGTTACTGATTCACCACTGCTTTGAGTCATGGCTAAAAAGCCCTGTTTGAGTTCCTCGTAGCTTTGGCTTTTGATGCTAAACAGCTCTGTTGCCAGAGGGGTGTCTCTTTCCAGGTGATCCAGCAGGGTGTGGCCATCACTCACTAACAGGGTGAGAAACTTATAGACATCAAGTGCTGCGGCATTGCCCAGGGCATCTGCGGCAACATTGATATTACCGCTACGCAGAAAACCATCCTTTTTTGCCTCACTTTTGGCGATAACGGATGTGACATAGCTATTTTTGTTTTTACGGGCGCTGGGGTGACTAAAGGTACAGGGGTGGGTGGATATGGATATTTGTCCGGCTCGCCTGGCGGCATTGGGCAACCAGGTTTCCAGATCGAACAGATGGTCGCATTCCGCTTTCTTCTCTGCCTCTTCCCCGGCGCTCATGGAAGTTTTCAGGTTTTTTTTCAGCCAGGCCGATTTTCTTTCATCAAAAAAGTGGGTTATTACAGGATCAAGCATTACATAGCACCCTGATTTTTAAAATTTCAGGTATTTTAGATGCGTTGCTTTACACGTGCAAACCTGTAGAAATTAACTACATTAAAAGACTGTGGTAGTTGCTCTGCCGGATTA
Organism: Endozoicomonas sp. Z74; assembly: GCF_057680865.1. NCBI lineage: Bacteria > Pseudomonadati > Pseudomonadota > Gammaproteobacteria > Oceanospirillales > Endozoicomonadaceae > Endozoicomonas > Endozoicomonas sp. Z74. The sequence continues at coordinate 25,755 of NZ_JBLYZI010000076.1, read as the reverse complement.
AGGCCGCTTAGAAATGTAGTAATTACCTAAACCGTTCACTGCCGAACAGGCCGCTTAACGATGAAACCGGAAGCTATTTAACAGGCAGGCTCCCACGCCGAAGAGTGGGAGCCTGGGCTTCGTGATACTCTCTGCATGGGAATGCACGGTCACTGCTTTTTAATCCTGACCAACCCTAACTGATCGTTATACTCATACGCTGCATTCTGATTATCTGGAAAGGCTAACTCGCCCAACCGAAGGGAAGTACTGCGCATACTTCTTTCCAGCTTTTCCGCCTGATGCGCCACTTCTGTTTTGAAATCACGTATCAACCAGAGTTTTTCAATGGCCTCTGCTGTCAGTTCTGTACGATGGATACCCAGCACCTGTTCCCGCTCAACCACCTCGCCCTGTTCATTCTTTTCACAAAAAGTGCTGTTGTCCGTGTCCGGGTTATAAACCAGAAAGGTTTGTTTTGTTGGCAGGCCTTCCCTGAAAGGTGTCAATGCCTGTGGCAGTGCCGTAAGAAACCAGGCTTCCTGTACATACCCCTGCAGCGAAGAAGGTCCTTTATGCTGGTAATTAGCCAGGTATCGCCAGGTGGCGTAGTGCTCCAGTTCGCCCAGGGTGGAGGCCGATGTGAGTGAGTGAAAATAACCGGCTGAGTAGTTTTGTGGTTTCTGTATTCGGGGAATGGCATCCAGTCGCTGGCCAATGGCTTTGGTATTGACCAGTGTATCCATATTATGGTGCTGTAACGGTAAGGCGTCTTCAAAACCCGGTTTGACAAACACTCTCTTTTTTTCTTTTTTTGGGTGTTCAAGAACGCCTTTCAGGTTGTATTGCATAATGGCAATATTGGTCTCTTTCAGCACATGCTGCTTGCCGTTTCGATGACGACGGACCCTGCCTGAGAGCTGGATAAGTGAGCGATAAGAGGACGGTTCGGCCACTGCCCAGTCAAAATCATGATCACGCCCCACTTCCTCAACAGGGGTTGCGACCAGCAGAAAAAGAGTATGTTCAACCGTCGGGTTAAGTCGTCTTACTTTGTCCAGGTGTTGACGGATCACTGGGTCAGCAAAAGCGGCCGGGGGCTGCCCTTCCGCTTCCTTGCGTTTTAACACACGATCCAGATGTTGCTCCTGGGTGTGGCGCAGCAATAATACCTGCTGGCTATGATAGGCCATTAACCGCACCTCATGCGTTTCAGGCCACGGATAATCAAGCAGGTACTTCGCCAGATTGACACAGGGTTGAATATTTGCCACACGAATAACACCAAAAGAAACCTTCAGTCCTGTTTTCGGGTCAACCGAGCAATGATGCTGGTGCTTGCATAAGGCCGCCTCTGCCATCAGCTGGTAATAAGCCAGTGTCTTGTTTTCAGTCACCTGTTCATCGTTAAGAGTTCCCGCCTGGATATCAATGACGGGCTGGCAATGGATAATATCCGCCCTGCGCTTCACAACGGCTTTTTCCAGGTGCATCACACGACGAGCGATAAAGTCGGCATGAGCCGTTCGATAGCCAAGAATCGCAGGCTTGAGTTCCGTGTGGGGGTGGCTTTCTACCCGGGTCTGAAATTCATCAATCCAGGCACAGCCAATAACAACACTGGCATTTCGGGTTTTACAGTAAAGCTGCCAGCCATCACGATACGCTTTGAAATACCCTTCAGCCATATCCGGTGGAACAGTGGCCGATGAAATCATCACCTTTCGCCCTAACATGCCCGCTAAAAATATCAGCCTACCGATGGCCACCAGGTCGTTACCGGTAAAATCATCAATTTCATCAATGACCAGGTCAGAAGACAGCAAACGCAAGCAGGGCAATATATATCGGCCTCCCCTTTTGGTTTCCGTTGCCGCCATCATATGGTCAATGGTGCAGGCCAGTACCGGCGCATAAAGAAATTTCCGGTCCCGTTCACAGGTCAGTACGGTTTCAAAGCCCTTTTCCGGGATTGCGCAGTCAAAGTCAACGGGTTCGTTCAGAAGCGATTCCCGGGACAGGGAGCCGCTATGTTCAAGGCTTTCCTGCTGCTCGTCTGCTTTTGCCAGCTGATGTAAGGTCATAACGGCCCGGGAGCCGATCAGTACCGCCAGTTCACTGTTGTCCAGCCCGATACGTTCACGGTACTCATCACCGGTTTGCAGGGTGAGTGTTCGCAAGCCAAGGGCCAGGGTGTAACGCAGGCTATTGCCATCATCAGACATGGCTCGCATAACTTTGGCATTGGCAAAGGTTTTCCCGCAGCCGGTACTGGCCATATTCACCGCAAAAAAGCCGGTGGGTTGTTTTGGTTTTTCAGACTGCCACTGTTTTATTTTGGCAACCGCTTTATCCTGCCAGCCGAAAAGGGCCGGGCTGCGTTTTTTTAAACGGGGGAGGTCCTGGGCGACGGGAGGCTCTGTTTCAAAAGCCGGTAACAGGTGAGCGGTTTTTAATCCTTGCTTCGCCACACCCACTAAATGCTCATCCAGCTTTTGTTTCAGCATTTTGGTTTGCTGATCGGTATTGGCAAATAAGCCGGTTGTATTGCACCAGTGTTTATCGGCAGGCTGAGAGGAATAGAAATGATCCCCCAGCATCAGCGCCAGCCGGGCATGATGGAGAACCACCCGGTAACTGCCATTTTCCAGCGCCTGAGTCGCCAGCGCACTGCTGTCCAGCAACCGCCGGGACCATTTCTTAACGGCTTTCAGCCAGGGGCTTGACGCACTGATCAAGCCTTTAGGAAACTGGAAGCAGCTTTTTAAGCGGGCCTGGTAGTCCTGTTCGTCATAACGATTTTCATACCCCCACTCTTTAGTGATTTTTTTCAGTACATCCTCAATGTCTTTTGCGGCTTCACCCCGATAATCCTGCTGGGTTATTGGCAGTCGATGATGGGTGAGCACAAGCCAGGCGACAAGAGATGCTATGGATGGGAGTCCGGCCAGAGGCTTTGAAGCGCTGTGGCTGACCGCCTCGATCATCGCTTTTTCATCAATATCCCCTTTGGCAAGACTGTTCAGCCAGTCAGCGTCCGTGGATGGGTTTGAAGATTGTTGTACCAGGGCATCAAGCAGCAAACAGGAAATCCATTCATGACGAATGGGGTCGCCTTTCAATTTCTGCTTATTCTCGGGCTGTAGTTTTTTCTGAAACAGCGCACTTGCCTTACCCCAGTCGTGCAGTAAAGCAGACAGTGCGGTAAGCGCCTTGATTAATGGCAGATAATGCCAGTCCCTTTCCATGGAGTGGTTTAACAGGTTGCGCTGCGTGCTATTGACCGGCACTGCCCCCTGACTATCAAACTTATCCCTTTTTCCCACCACCCAGACCAGTTCACTCCGTGCCCGTGACCGGATCCAGTGACAGCTGACCGCTGTATTTTTACTGGCCGTGCGGCGCAGTAACTTTTTAACCGCATTTAACCCGTCCTGGGTAATAATGGTCTGCCAGACATTATCACCAATGCGGTTGGCAAAGGCATCCAGTACACGGCGGGTTTTCTTCAGGGCATTTTTCTCACACTGTGAGACAAAGGTGACCATCATGGCATTATTCCCCGGCAGTTTTTAGCGCCACGGCTTTTACCTGGTTAAACATAAAGTCCAGTGCTTTATGGTCGGTAAAGGCCTGTAAACATTGCTGCCGGAACTCCTGTTCGGTAGCGCCCTCTTTGGCGCAAATAAACGCCCAGGGGAGAATCAGGCTGTCTTTTATCAGGTCTGCAACATCAAATACCAGAGCCCCACGGCGGGTTTTGCCATGCATAACTGCAAAACCGTGGGGAATGCCCAGCACCCACAGGGTTGTAGCGGCGAGCCCATAGGCCAGGTAGTTGCCATGATTTAAAAAAGCATTGGCCAGATCTTCACCTTCTCTTATACGGGTAAACTCGCCGTATTTTGTACGACGGGCGGCAATTTTATAGAGGTGCCTGGTGAGCAGGGCTTCTGTCTGCAATAAATCACCGACTTTTTTTGCGGTTGTGATCTGGCTTTTAAATCCGTCCAGGGCCTGACTGATATCGGCATCATCTGCATGAAAACCTTCAGCCCGAAGATCCCGGTCTTTACTCCAGGCGCCTCGGAGAAAATCGATCCGGGCCTGCTGAAAGGCTTGTGCCGCCTGTAAGCGCTTACTGTCATCAAACCAGAAGGACAGCCAGCCTTGCAGGTATTCTGTAGGCCGGTATTCACTTTGTGGTGTTAGCCACTCCACCTCATTAGCCATTAACAAGGGGGTTCCACCGCCACCACAAAAGCCTACCAGTACACCCGCCGAGGCGAGCATTCTCATGGCTGCCTGGGTGATCGATGTCCCTGTTCCCAGTAACAGGCAGGTGGTGTTGGCAATGGGAATATTCCAGTACTGGTTTTCTTTTTTTGCTTCCGTCAGATAAAGCACCCGCCCATCTTTCTGCATCACCCGGCATTTTTCCAGGTAGTAAATGTTGGCTCTTTTTGAATGCAAAATGGCTTTCAGGTCGGAAGACAGAGGTTGGTCCATGCAGCAAGATCCGATCTTTCTTGTTGGGTTTATCCGATTTTATGGTACAAGTTATTTAAAGGTAAATGCCGAATCATCCAGTATTCTGGCCGCTGTCCTTGACCGTAAAGTGATTATTGTTTTCCGGGCACATTCATTCGGGGAGTAGCAAATCCCTGTAGGGAAGGAAAAAATCCCGTACCGCTTCCGGTTCCATGAAGGGGCGCACAAAAACAGGCAATTCATCGCCTTAGCCTATTGCTTGCTGGAGGGCTGTGGTAAATTGATCCCATTTTTCTACGCGGTTATCGCCTGTTCGCCGGTTTTGGCTACCTAGGCATAAAGGGCGTAACTGACGAGCAGTTTTTAAAATTAAGGAAGGGAGCGGATGAAAACAGGATTATGGTTGGGCGCTATTGCACTGTCTGGCTCGGCAATGATGGCGTCAGCTAATGACAGTTATAGCTATGAGTGCCGCCACGACAGAGATCTCCGGACCATTGAGGTGGTTTACCTGCAGCGTGAGTCAGCGGTTCCCTGTGAAGTTCGTTATACCAAGGAAGAAATGGGCAAAGACAAGGTGTCAGAAACGCTCTGGAAGGCAAACTATGAAGCGGGATACTGCGAATCAGAGGCTGCCAGCTTTGTTAAAAAGCAGGAAGGCTGGGGTTGGAGCTGTAAGCGGGTAGAAGAGGAAGCGGCTAAAGACTGACCGTGCTCACAGGCACGTACTTTTGTCAGAGCATGAGATTACAATGCCTTTATGGCATGTGGTTTCATCACACTCAACGAGTGAACACCTCTCCAGGTAAATTCCTGCTGTGAATGATTAACCGTTTTCCCTCACCCCGACCCTCTCCCGGAGGGAGAGGGTGTTGACGGCGCAATTTTTAACGTTCTCACTCACCGGGAGAGGGTTTGGGTGAGGGTGTCATCAGATCTCGGCAGCCAGTCGACAGCCCTGGTTGATGGCCCGCTTGGCATCCAGTTCAGCGGCAACATCGGCACCGCCAATCAGGTGGGTGGGTTTGCTGAGGCCGTCCGCCAGTTCCCGCATGGGCTCCTGTCCTGCACAGATGATGACATTATCCACTTCCAGTAACTGCTCTTTGCCATCAATGGCAAGGTGCAGGCCCTGATCATCGATTTTATGGTATTCACAGGAAGGGATCATCCGGACACCGCGGCTGGCCAGTGAGGAGCGGTGAATCCAGCCGGTGGTCTTGCCGAGGCCTGAACCGGGTTTGCTTTTCTTTCTCTGCAGCAGGTAAACCTCTCGGGTGGTTGTGGGGTGTTCTGCGGCTTTCAGCAGACCGCCCCGGTTTTCCAGGGACATGTCTACGCCCCATTCTTTCATGAAGGTGGGTATATCCAGGCTGCTGGAAGGACCTTCCTGGGTGATCAACTCACACAGGTCAAAGCCGATACCGCCGGCACCAATCACCGCCACTTTCTGGCCTACCGGAGCCCCCTTGAACACATCCAGGTAGCTCAGTACTTTTTCATGGCCTATGCCATCGATATCCAGTGTTCTCGGGGTAATACCGGTGGCAATGATCACTTCGTCAAAGTCACCGGCTTCCAGCTCATCTCTGGATACTCTGTGATTGAGCTTTAACTCCACACCGGTTAATTCAATCTGGCGCTGGAAGTAACGGAGGGTTTCTTCAAATTCTTCTTTGCCGGGAACGGTTTTGGCAATGTTGAACTGGCCACCGATTTTATCCGCGGCATCAAACAGAGTGACTTGATGGCCCCGGTAAGCGGCGGTTGTCGCAAAAGCCATGCCTGCAGGGCCAGCCCCCACCACAGCCAGTTTTTTCGGGGTTTCTGCGGGCAGATAGTTCAGCTCGGTCTCATGACAGGCTCTTGGATTGACCAGACAGCTGACCGGCTTCAGATAGAAAACATGATCCAGGCAGGCCTGGTTACAACCAATGCAGGTGTTGATTTCATCGGCCCGGTTTGCTGCCGCCTTGTTCACCCATTCCGGGTCAGCCAGCATGGGGCGTGCCATGGAAACCATGTCCGCATCACCACGGGCCAGCACTTCTTCAGCGGTTTCCGGCATGTTGATCCGGTTTGACGTGATGACTGGAATGTTCAGCTCTTTGCGAATACGGGCGGTTACCCAGGTAAAGGCGGCTCTGGGAACCATTGTGGCAATGGTGGGCACTCTGGCTTCATGCCAGCCAATACCGGTATTAATGATGGTGGCGCCGGCCTGTTCGATTTCACCGGCCAGCTGGACAATTTCGTTCCAGCTGCTGCCCCCTTCCACCAGGTCGAGCATGGACAGGCGGTAGATCAGAATGAAATTCTCACCCACTTTTTCACGGGTGCGGCGAACCACTTCAACGGCCAGTCGGATACGGTTTTCATAGGCTCCGCCCCACTGGTCGTCACGCTGGTTGGTCCGGGTGGCAATGAACTGGTTGATGAAGTAGCCTTCCGATCCCATGATCTCAACGCCGTCGTAGCCTGCTTCTTTGGCCAGGGCAGTGCAATTGACAAAGTCGTTAATCTGCTGGTCAACCTCTTCACTGGAGAGTGCTTTGGGCTTGAAAGGGTTGATGGGGGCCTGGATGGCACTGGGGGCAATGTTCTGGGGGTGATAGCCATAGCGGCCGGTATGAAGGATCTGCATGCAGATTTTACCACCCGCGTCGTGCACTGCCTGGGTGACTTCACGGTGGAGGTCTACATCCTCCCTGGTTTTCAGAATGGCGGCACCGGGCATTCCCCCACTTTCCTGATTCGGGGCTATGCCTCCGGTAACAATCAGGCCGACACCTCCGGCCGCCCGTTCGGCAAAATACGCGGCCAGCCGTTTAAAACCGTTGGGCTGCTCTTCCAGGTTGGTGTGCATGGACCCCATGAGAACCCGGTTTTTCAGGGTGGTAAAGCCAAGGTCCAGGGGAGCCAGCAGGTGTGGGTAGGGAGAAGGCATGGTGTTTTCCTTTATTATCCGAATCGTTTTCTTTTGTTATGGGCATCTTTTGCTTTAGGCAACTGTCTGCCCTTTCAGGAAAAGGGGGCTTCCACAGGCCAGAGATCGTCATATTCCGGTTCAGACTTCTGCATTTTGGCCTGAAAACTCTTCATCATTTCTCCGGGCTGAAACATGCCACCCTGCCAGGCAGCCATATACTTCAGGCTATCGGCAACGGAATGATCCCGGGCAAAGTTAATCATTTCCTTACTGCCTGCCACGGCCAGGGGGGAGTGACTGGCTATCTGTCGGGCAATATCCATTACTTCCCTGAGCAGGGTTTCTTTATCAGGATAAACGGCATTGACCAGCCCTGACCGGATCGCTTCGCTGGCTGGAAGTTTCCGGGCGGTATAAGCCATTTCCCGCACCAGCCCTTCGGGGATCAGTTTTGGCAGACGTTGCAGGACACCCACGTCGGCGGTCATGCCCAGCTCTGTTTCCTTAATGCAAAAGTAGGCATCTTCGGTTGCGTATCGGCAGTCGCAGGCGCTGATCAGGTTAATACCGGCGCCAATACAGCCACCGTGCACCGCCACCAGAACCGGGATGCGAATCTGCTCCAGGGCGTTGAAGCTGTCCTGCAGCTGGAGAACGGTGCGTCGCAGGTTTTCACTGCGTCGACCCGGATCACCGGAAATCAGCTTTTTCGAAGGGGACATGAAAACGCTGAGGTCCATACCGGCAGAAAACAGGCGACCTTCTCCGGAGATCACCACCACCCGGGCGCTGGCTTCTTCATCAATGGCTCTGAGGGCGGCGGGGAACTCCAGCCAGAATTCGCGGTTCATGGCGTTGAGTTTATCGGGACGATTCAGTACAACCTGGGCGATGTGGTCTTTAATCTCGACCCGGAGAGTGGTGTAGCTCATGAATACAGACCTGAATAAGTTGTTATTGTCTCTGTGTCGTCTCTTTTGAGTATCCGCAGACGACACTGAATTTATATTATCTGGACGCTGTCAAGATAAAGAGGTATTTTGACGGTGTCAAGATTGTTTCAACACACTTTGTGTGGGATTTATTTCTGTTGATGGCCAGACGGACGACGAATGACAGATAGAAAGCAAGCGCGCGCCCAGAAGAACTACCACCATGGTAATCTTCAGCAGAGCCTGGTGCAGGAAGCGACCCGGATGATCAGTGAGGTCGGGGTTGAAGGTTTGTCCATGCGAAGCCTGGCTGAAAGGGTAGGCGTATCCCGGACGGCAGCCTATCACCATTTCAGGGATAAAAATGCACTGCTCTGTGCCATTGCCGAGCAGGGGTTTCAGCGCTGGAGGCTGCACTTTGCCAGTCTGCTGGAGCAGAAGCCTGTGGACATAGAGCAGTGGCTGATTGCTTTTGTCCGTAACTATCTTGATTTTGCCCAGCAGCATCAGGAAGAGTATGACCTGATGTTTGGCCGTCCGGTCTGGAAAAACGGGGAACCCACGGAGTCTTTGAAAAGGGAATCCTCAGCCTGTTTCCAGAGTTATGTGGAATTTATCCGTACCTGGCAACGCCTGGGGGTATTTTCTGAAAAGGTGGACTGTCTGCGCCTGGCCCAGGTGAGCTGGAGTACTTTGCACGGCATGAGCCGCTTAATCAATGATGGCATCTATCTGGACCGAGAATCTGTCGACAGCATGAGTCTCAATGCGGTGAAGATGATGATTGCAGGAGTCAGGTGCTGCTGAGTGCTGTACCTCGAAGGGCAATAATCAGATAGCTCCTTATATATCTGCTATATACATCCAGTTCCAAGGGTTAAGGGACTGTAGATGAAACGATATTCTCAAGTGGCGTTCACTGGATTGCTGGTCTTCTTTTTTCCATTATCTGTGGCTGGTACTCCATTTCTGTTTTATTCAGGGTTAGATGGATATGTTCAGGCTTTTATGGCAAAGACTCTTTTTGACAAACCCGTTTATGAGGGGCGTTTTCATGGTGCCCCCTTGCCATCAATACAGCCATTAGCAGAAGAGCATGGGGCAGAAGCTTCCATCCCTGTAAAATATGAAAAAGTAATGGCCTTGGGATCGTCATCTTTCCTTGAGGTATCCGGGGGCTCTTTTATTAATGTGGCCAAAGGCACTCCGTTTTCTTTTTCTGGCGGGAGTAGGTGGGGGGAATCCCTGTTTATCAGCAGCCGTGGCGACTTATTGTTGAGGCTGGGTGATCGTGGGTATTCGCATCTGTTTCAAAGCAATGCCCATGATCTCGTTTCAAAAAGCCTTAAACTCATGGCACTTTCATCGGATGAAGAGGATTCTGGTTGCCCTGATGAGGTGATTATCAGCACTGGTCATCATGAGGTCCTGGATATAAATGCAGCCCGGCACCAGTGCTTTGATCATAAAAAAGGTGCTATCCGTTGCCTGCTGCCGCCTACAGGTGAGTCCATTGATATCGTACTTGATAAAACAGGAAAAGTTGAAGTAACCCGGTTTTTCCCGGACGAGGTGCGTGGGAGTTGTCAGGGCAAGCATCATGATGATCTTTTGGCGGTGATTCGTGAGATGACCTCCTATTCCGGTTATAAAGCAGACCAAAACCCTGTTCAGCAGCTAGAGGTTTGGGTGGTTTTTGGTGCCTCACCTCTAGGTAATGATGGTCAGAAGGGTGAGGAAGTTTCGGATGAGGATAGTGTTGGTTCTTCCCATGAAGACCAGGAACGCTCTTTCTCTGACTCTGAGGACTCAGGGGTGGTCAGTGAGGTGTCAGTTACTGACGATAGTAACGAGGGGAATATAGGTAATGTGCAGGAGGTGGCTTCTGATCAAGCCCTTAATCTGGTCATGAATTCTGGTAGAGAAGAGGCCAGAGAGAATGAAGAGAAGGTCAGTTCTTCCGGTTTAAGTCAACCCCAGGAGTTGAGTTCGCCTGATTTACTGGCGGATGTTGCGTGCAGTGAGAATCAGGGATCAATGGAAATGAATCAAACGACATGTTCCGATGCCATTGCATCAAGAGTACAGTCCGCCATACTGCCCATGCCTCGCCAGATAGAGATAATACACTCCCCTCCTCTAGCTCACTCAAATTCTTACAGAAGAGGTGGCGGAACGACTGGGCTTCCCATTGTTTATTATCCGTACCCACGTTTACGATCACCTGCTGATTATGGTTCGATCACTCTGGGAACGCCTGTAAGGCGGTTTAATGAATCGGCTTATCATTCACGACGCCAATCTTTTGGAGCGGACTGGAATCAACTTCCTGATTATTGGCAGCGACCCTACTCCCAGCATCAGGGAGATGGGGTGTCAGCTACAGGATTGCAACCGGACCGCTCCCTTTCACTACCAGCCTGGCAATCCATTTCAAACATGCGCTGGTATCATTCAGCACCTGCTCGACCTGATCTGGCATCCAGTTGGGACCCCAATTCTCAAAGAGTTTCCGGGCTGGCTACAGGTAGTGCATCGGCCAGTACGGTTTCCGGATGGCAAGGATCTGTAGAGTGGACTGGCTATGGCAATTCGGTTATGACAAATGTCGAGGGAACTCCAGGCCAGGTAAATGGTGAGAGATGGCAGAGAGGAAAGAGACCTGGCCCTATAGCAAGGCAGAGAAGGAGCTCTCGAAGCTCTTTCAGTGCTGTTCAGATATCCGTTATGGAAAACCATTTTGAACAGGATAAAAGCCCACCTCCTGATGAATGTGAAACGATTGGCACGAAAATCGGGCTGACAAAAAAGCAGGTTAGGACCTGGTTTCAAAATCGACGACAAAAAGAAAAGAAGAGTTCAAGTCAGGTAGGTATGGCTGATAGCAGTGTTCATTGTGATGAGGATCGCCTGCCTCCTTTTGATTGCTTTAGCCCTGCTGGAACGGGTGAGTAAAGGCTGATCCCGGGGAGTGTCGGGTCAGCCTTTCTTAAAAGAGGCTAAGTGTCTGCCGAAGATGAAACAGAGATATGGGTGCTCAATCGATGGCTCTGTCCTGGCCCCAGAACCATACGCTCATCCATAGTACTGACAAAATGGGTCGCCTCAACACAGACCATGGTGTTATAGCCATGGTCGTCCATATCAGCCATGGTTGCGCTTATTTCCTCCCAGGGATTCCAGATGACCACTGAGTTATGGTCGCTGTTGTTAACGACGATGGTTCGCTGGTTAGCGGCGTCATGAATACTGACCGGGTTTGAGGGTGCGATATAAACCCGGTCAATGGACTGGCTAATCAGCAATGGTTCGCTGGAGTTGGAGGGCTGGTTGCCTTGCAGACTGTCCAGGTAATCATCACCCATTCCGGTAATCCGGGTTGCGGCGGCTTCTCCAATATTGAAATAGGTGTGAAGGGCACCACTCCACTGCCACGGCTGCTGGCCGGTGTTAGTGACTTCCAGGTCAATATTCAGGGTGTCGCTGATGGTAAACGTCAGGGTCGCGGAAAAATCGTGAGGCCAGATGTCCCGGGTTTCCGGGGATGACAGAAGGATTAACTTTATGACCACCTCCTGTTCGCTTTCCTGGTGATCCAGCAGTTGCCACTGGCTGATTCTGGCAAAACCATGGGAGGGGCTGGCCAATGGCCCGAACCAGGGCCAGCAGACCGGAACCCCACCACGAATGGCTTTGTCCTTGCGAAAGAGGGCTTTGTCGCTGAGCCAGATAACGTCTTTTTCCCCGGCGGGGCGGAACTGAATCAGGTGCCCTCCGTGGAGAGAAATGGCCGCTTCCGCTTTCGGATGGCTGATTTGCAGAACGGACAACTCATTGAGAGAGCAGAGGCTGATAAAGGAGCCCAGTTTTTTTGCTACGGATAACGCTTCCAACATCTGAACGGATCCTGAGGATAATGGGGGAGGCTGGCCTATCGGCTAAAGGCCAGTGCTTTACGCTCCAGAAGGCGTACGACGAGCGTCAGGATGCCGGTCATTACCAGATAGATCAAGCCCGCCATGGTGAAGACCGTCAGGGTATCATAAGTACGGGCATTGAGCCGGGCGGCATAACCCATCAGATCCATCAGGGTAATGGTGCTGGCCAGGGAGGAGCCTTTCATTACCAGAATGATTTCGTTGCCGTAAGCGGGCAGCGCCCGCCGGATGGCGTGGGGTAATACCACTCTTAATAATGCCTGGCTGCGAGTCATGCCCAGAGCCAGGCAGGCTTCCCAGTCACTGGCGGGTACCGCATCAATGGCTCCCTTGAATAACTGGGTGGAATAGGCGGCGCTGTTCAGGGCCAGGGCCAGCATGGCGCAGAACCAGGGTTGGCTGAGAACGGGCCAGAGACTGCTTTCTTTGATCCACTCAAACTGGGCCGGTCCGTAATAGACCAGGAAAATCTGCACCAGCAGTGGGGTGCCGGTGAACAGCAGGATCTGCAGTTTGACCAGCCAGGTCAGGGGGCGGAGTTTCAGGGTCAGGATAATGGTGAACACCATTGCCATGACCAGGCCGGCCAGCAGGCTGGCCAGGGTCAGCTCCAGGGTTGTCCCCAGTCCTTTCAGTAGCTCCGGGAGATAACTCATGTTCATTGGGTTGCCTCCTGGTGAGTAGATGGCAGGTGACGGCTGGAACGTTGTTTCATTTGATTCAGGAACTGCTGGCTGACCAGGGTAATGGCCAGATAAATAAGGGCGGCAACCCCATACCAGGTAAAGGGTTCATAGGTGCTGGCAGAGGTCATTTTCGCCTGGTGCAGCAGGTCATGAACGCCAATCAGTGCCACCAGGGCGGTATCTTTGAGCAGAACCAGCCACTGGTTGCCGAGGCCAGGCAGGGCATGTCGCCATGCCTGGGGCAGAGTGACCCGTAAAAAGCAACGGGCATTGCCGATGCCAAGGGCTTTTGCGGCTTCTATCTGTCCTGCAGGAACCGCCAGAAAAGCACCCCGAAGCGTTTGTGAGGCGTAGGCTGAGTAGATTAACGACAGGGCAATGGTGCCGGCCAGGAAAGGGCTGACTTCAATATACTGGTCGGTCAGCAGAAACAGGGCATGGGTGGAACCAAAATAGATGAAAAACACCACGAGGATTTCAGGCAGTCCTCTCAGTACGGTGACCAGGGCGCTGGTGACTATAGCCAGTGGGCGGAAGCGGCTCAGCTCAGCCAGGGCAAACACTATGGCGAGCGCCAGACCCAGTACCAGGGATGACAATGCCAAACCCAGGGTCATTCCTGTGGCTTGTGCAAACAGAGCTGTCAGGCCCACAATTACCTCTCTATCGTCTTCTATATTGTCAGTGATGCCTACCCTGGCAGCCTGTCGCGGGTTCAGCAGGCTGCCAGATCGGGATCCAATGGATCAGTTTTTCGCACCAGCCTGAAAGTATTTGTTGTACAGTTTCTGGTAGGTGCCGTCCTGTTTGACTTTGGCCAGGGCGGCATTCAGTTTGCTGACCAGCGGGTCGCCTTTACGGGCGGCAATGCCCATACCAATGCCAAAGTAATCCGGATCTCTGATTTCATCTCCGACCACCTGGAATTTACCCTGGGCCTTGGTCTCCAGCCACTCCCGGGCGACGGCGGTGTCAGCAAACACAGCATCCAGTCGACCGTTGGTCATATCCAGCAAAGCGTTCTGATAACTGTCGTAAGGGCGAACCTTGACGCCCTGCTTCTCCAGTTTGTCAATGACGTAGGCCTGGTGGGTGCTGCCATTCTGCACACCAATGGTTTTGCCCTTGAGGTCTTCCTGGCTGATGATGCCGGCCTTTTTTCCGGATGGGCGGGCAGCGATGAAGACCGCGGAGTTTTCATAATAGGGCTGGGTGAAATCCACCTGCTCCTGCCGGGCCGGGGTGATGTCCATTCCGGAAATAATGGCGTCAAAGCGACGGAACTTGAGACCCGGGATCAGGCTGTCAAAGGGCTGATTGTTAAAACTGCACTTGGCCTGGAGTTCCTCGCAAAGGGCGTTGGCCAGGTCAATATCAAACCCGGTGAGCTCATTCTTGTCATTGAGGAACTCAAAGGGAGGGTAGGTGGCTTCCATCCCAAAACGGATGCTGTCTTCCGCCTGGGCCTGGCCTGCAGCCATGGCGATGGTGGCGCCCAGTGTCAGGGTGGTCAGTATCTTTTTCATAAGCTTCTTTTTACCTCTTGAGCTTCAGTTCGTCTTCAGTGCTGCAGATACGCCTTGAATGCGTCGGTCTGTGGCCGGGCAAAGTGTTCGGAAGTCCCCTCCTCGACAATCCTGCCGTCCTCCAGATAGACTACCCGGCTGGCGATTTTCCGGGCGAAATCCACTTCGTGGGTGACCACCACCATGGTGATGCCGGAATCCCTCAGCTCATTGATGATCTCAACCACCTGGTTGGTAATGGCCGGGTCCAGGGCGGCAGTGGGTTCATCAAACAGCAGCACATCCGGGGAGAGCATCAGGGCCCTGGCGATAGCAACCCGCTGTTGCTGGCCTCCGGAGAGGGAGGATGGCCAGGCGTCGGCTTTGTCGGGCAATCCCATGCGCTCCAGCAGACCCCGGGCTTTCTCCCGAGCCTCTTCTTTGGGAAGGCCTTGCAGGGTGGGTGCTTCTGTCAGATTGTCCAGTACGGTCATATGGGGCCAGAGGTGGTATTGCTGGAATACCATGCCGACTTTACGCCTGAGGGCGCATGCCTGTTTATGCAGGTGCTTGTCGGCTTTTTTCTGGAAATCGAAGGACATGCCGGCAATTTCAAGTTGTCCGGTGTCAGGGGTCTCCAGCAGGTTGAGCATGCGCAGCAAGGTACTCTTGCCGGCACCGCTGGAGCCAAGTAAGACGGTGGTTTCACCTTTTGATATGCGAAAGCTGATATCCTTCAGGACCGGCTGGCCACCAAAGGATTTGCTTAGGCTCTGTACTACGATGCCCATTGCCTGAATCGTCTTTTCCGTTTCTATGGGGGAATTCTCTTACATAAAAGTGGGTAAAATCAAGTATAATATGCATAAATATTCACTTGGTCAGGAATACTAACCCTTATGACGAGCCAGAAACAGGATGAATTAGTCCGCTCTTTCCGCCAGCTGTTAAAAGAGGAGCGGTGTGGCTCCCAGAGCCAGATTGTTGCCCAACTGCAGGAACAGGGGTTTGAGAGCATCAGCCAGTCGAAAGTGTCCCGTATGCTCGGGCGGTTTGGGGCGGTTAGGGCTCGTAATGCCTTGAATGAGCTGGTGTATTGTCTGCCACCGGAGCTTGGAAAAATGGATTCCAGCATCGCCGTCAAAGATCTGGTGGAAGAAATAGATCACAACGGTGCCATGATTGTGATCAAAACCAGCCCCGGCGCCGCCCAGATGATCGCCCGGTTGCTGGACTCCCTGGGCATAAAAGGGGGCGTTTTGGGGTGTGTGGCCGGAGATGACACCATTCTGGTGGTGCCCACGGATGTGAAGGATATTGATGAAATCACCGGCAGTATTTCCGGGTTGTTTCAGTAGTTGCTCAACCTGAAGGCATTACAACATTCTTCTGCAACTTCTGGAATACAGTAGGTTGCTGCTGAGCACAGCGAAGCGCAATAGGGCATTAGCCCACGACAGAACGCCCTGTCTGTAGTGCCAATGCCCAGTCGTTTCTTCCCCGGGTCAGTGCCGCTGAAACTGCCTTGTTAATGTCGTAAGGCACTTTAAAACACTCAACCTGCCAGCCAGCCTCAGATGACTCAATGATGCAATAGGACGCCATAGGACTGAAGGTTTCCATGGCATGGGGAACCGGGTGATCGTCATAGTAGGCGGGCAGTCCGACACTGCCCGGGTTAACCACCCGCTGGCCACTATTGAGTTGGATCACTCTGGGAATGTGAGTATGCCCGCACAGAACCATCCTTTCTGAAATGCCCTGGAGATGGTCTGATAGTTCAGCATCAGACCGGACCTGTGGGCTGCCTGAAGAAACATCTTCCAGCAGGTAAATCAAATCATTGTCCGGGGTGCCATGGCAGATAAACAGTCCTTCTGTCAGGGACATTACTGGAGGCAGGTCCCGCATCCAGGTCAGTGGTTCCGGACCCAGGTCGGCCAGAATAAATTGCAGCGTCGGATTCGCGGCAACCTCATCCTGAGTGGCTTCATAAATCTGACGGTCCTGGTTTCCCCTGATGGTGATGATGTTTTCTGACTGAACCCGCTCATAAGTGGCACGGGGGGCAAGGGGGCCATAGAGAGTGTCGCCCAGGTTGATGAAACGGCCTGCACCTTTGCTTCGGGCGTGTGACAGGACGGCCTCAAGGGCCCAGACATTGCCATGAATGTCTGACAGTACGGCGAATCGGGTCATGGATTTTTGTTGTTCAATCGGTTGTTGTGAGTTGTGTTTTTGATAGGGGAGCATACCCTGTTTACTGCGAAAACATCACTTCAAACTCAGGTGTTCTCTTTGATGACTCGATGGCTGGTTTTCACTGTTATGCTGATGATGCCCGGTTTTAACCCTGCCCATGAACTGACCCGTGATCAGCTGTCGTCGTATGCCAGGGATGGGTATCTGGTAGTGAAGGGACTGTGCCAGAACAGCCAGTTTACCCTGCTGGAGCAGCAGGTCCAGAAAGCCATTGACGGGGCCTGGAGGTTATCAGCCGCCGCTGCTGTTGAAAGAAAAATCACCTCGGAAGGATCCGTTTATGTGTTTGGCCCGGGCTTTCAGTCACTGCTTCGTATTGTCTGGGTCGGGGCTCGATACCCGAAACTGCTGGCAATGGGCAGGCAACCCTGCCTTACCGTACCGGTGGCCCAGCTACTGGAAAGCCAGAAGGCCAGTCACCTGATCAACCAGATCCACCCCAAGCTTCCGGGAGACCGGGTTCGATTTGACCTGCACCGGGATGTGGATCACCGGCGCTCTTTCGACCCGAACTGGGAGGATGTCAAAGGCAATGGCAGCTTTGTTCAGACGATGGTGGCTATTGACCCCATGACCAGGGAAAACGGGGGGCTGTTTGTCTTTCCGGGGTCACACCATGACCACAAGCCGGTTAAGGGGAATCCCGCGTTGAGCCGTGAATATGCTTCCGGAAAACATGGAAAGCCTTTCTTACTGCAGTTGAGTCCCGGGGATACGGTGTTCTTTCACCCCTATCTGGTGCACTTCAGTGAGGAAAACCGTTCGAGCCGGGCAAGAAGGGCGTTTATTAACGGGTTTGCCTGTCCGGGGGCCAACCATGTCCAGTATCCCGGGAAAGGCAGTGGTGAAGTCATCACGCTCGTCAAGTAGCGTGTAGTGGATTTTTCTGAACTATTTCAGGCATTCCTGTTAGTATCATCTTCCTTTACATCTTCAGACGCCTTAGACCCGGAGTACCATGAAGCAGGCGACACTGGTACTGCAAAAGCAGTCTCGCCCAAGGGCGGAGGCCCTTTTACAGGGAAGCTGGCTGATGGAGCATCCCATTCCTTCACTTCAACCGCTGGAAGACCTTCTCACGGGTGGCCAGTTCGCCACTTTGTGCCTGGTAGCAGGGGATTTTTTTGCCTGGGACTCAAGGCTGATGGCTTTTTTAATGGCCTGCCAGCGCCTCTGTGAGCAGTATCAATGTCAGCTGGAACTGGTGGATATGCCGGAGGAAGTGGTTCAGTTGTTTCAGTTGGCCACTGCCGTGCCTGCTAACCGATCGGTGGCGGAAGCAAAAACGGGCAGGCTGCAGTGGTTGCTGAATAAGGCCAGGCATATCCGGGAGGAAGTGGTTGACTTTCTGGCATTCACCGGTGATCTGACTCTGGCGTTTCTACGCTGGCTGTCAGGGCGAGGCTCTGCCCGCTGGGCTGATATCCTGTCGTTCTGTCATCAGGCGGGGCCTTCTGCGTTAGCCATCATCACGCTGCAGAGCATTCTGGTGGGGATGATTCTGGCGTATCTCGGCATGGTTCAGCTGAGGCAGTTTGGTGCGGAAGTCTATGTGTCGAATCTGGTGGCCATCGGCATGGTGCGGGAGATGGGAGCCCTGATGACGGCCATTATTATGTCCGGGCGAACCGGGGCTGCCTATGCCGCGCAGCTGGGTACCATGCAAGTTAACGAAGAAATTGATGCCCTCACTACTTTGGGGCTGGAGCCGGTGGACTATCTGGTGCTGCCCAGGACTCTGGCCCTGGTGTTCTGCATACCGTTGCTGTGCCTATACAGCAATGTCCTGGGCATGCTGGGAGGTGGACTGGTGGCGACCGGTATGGAGATGACCTGGCGAATGTACCTTTACCAGCTGACGGAGGCCATCAGTGTGGGGGATATTCTTACGGGGGTGTTTAAAAGTCTGATATTTGCCAAACTGATTGCCGTTGCCGGGTGCCGGGCGGGACTGGCCTGCGGGCGCTCTTCAGCGGCGGTTGGCCAGGCAACCACCACTGCGGTGGTGACCGCCATTATTTATCTGGTGATTGCCGATGCCGGGTTGAATATCCTGTTTTACCATCTGGGCATATGACCATGGATGAGATTGCCATTGAAGCCCGTCACCTGACCATGAAGTATGGCCAGAATCTGATTCAGTCCAACCTGAATTTTCGAATCCAGCGGGGGGATATTTTTGTCATCATGGGGGGCAGTGGCTGTGGCAAAAGCACGTTGCTCAAGCATATGATTGGCCTTTATCAGCCGGCGGAAGGGGATATCCTGTTCCAGGGAAAAAGTTATTTTACAGCGGCTGCCCGGGACCAGCTGGAGATGCGAAAAAGCTGGGGGGTGACTTATCAGGGAGGAGCGCTGTTCAGTGACCGGACCCTGGCGGAGAATGTGGCGCTGCCTATTGAGCAGTACACCCACCTTTCTGCCAAAGAGACGGCGGAGCTGGTTCATTACAAGCTGGCGCTGGTGGGGCTGGCGGGCTATGAAGATTTTTACCCTTCCCAGATCAGTGGGGGCATGTGCAAGCGGGCTGGTCTGGCCAGGGCCATCGCACTGGACCCCCAGGTGTTGTTTTTTGATGAGCCTTCCGCGGGGCTGGATCCTCTCAGTGCCCGGCGGCTGGATGACCTGATTCTGCAGCTGCGGGACTCAACCGGCGCCACCGTTGTTATTGTCACCCATGAGCTGGCCAGTATCTTTGCCATTGGCACCAACGGCATTTTTCTGGATGCCCGGACGAAAACCCAGCTGGATACCGGAGCCCCCCTTCAGTTGCTTCAGCATAGTTCTCATCACCGGGTCAGGGAGTTCCTGTCCCGGGGTGAGTGTTCCGAACAGACCGAGGTATGAGAAAGCATGAGTAAAAAAGCAGTTGCCGCGTCGGTTGGACTGTTCGTGATCCTGGTGGCGACCATGACCATTGCCCTGGTGCTGTTTATCAGTGGCAACGGTTTTTCTTCCAAGGAGGCTCGCCGTTATGAGTTGCTGTTTGACAGCTCTATCAAGGGGCTGAACATTGGTGCCCCGGTTACTCTGCGGGGTGTGAAAATTGGTGAAGTGGCCAATATCAAAACCAAGCTGTATGCGAACCACCGGCGGGTTCTGAACTCGGTGGTGGTGGATATCTATCCGGACACGATTGTTCAGCAGAATGAGGCAGAAGAGACGGAACTGATGGATGAGCTGCTTCACCGGGGACTGGCCGCCAGGCTCGGTCTACAGAGTGTGCTGACCGGATTGCTGTATGTGGAGGTGGACTTTTTTGACAGTCCGCCCATGGTTCAGCCGGTTAAAACCCAATATGCCCAGATCCCAACGGTGCCCAACAACCTTGAGGAAATCCTGAAAAAGCTGGAAAACATCAACCTGGCCAGTATGGCGGAAAGGCTCAATGAAGTACTGGATAACCTGGCCACGTTAACGGGAGACGATAAGCTCCAGAATCTGGTGGTGAATGTGAACAGCGCCTTTGTGGGTATGGAGAAAATGTCCCGGGATATGAGTGACAGTATGGGGGGGATCCGTCAGGAGTTTGCGGCTATATCCTCCAGTATCCAGTTGTTGAGCCAGCAACTGAACCAGGAGTTACCGGCCACCAACCGGCAGCTTCAGGTGACCCTGGAGCAAATGCAGCAATCCATGAAGGTGATGCAGGATACGCTGGTGGTGATGGGGGATACCCTGGCCAGTGACTCCCCGTTGATCTATCAGCTGGAGCAGAGTTCCAGGGATATCAGCCGGGCCTCCCGGGCCATTGAAGGGCTGGCGGGGATGCTGGAAAGGGAGCCAGATTCCGTTTTATTTGGCAGAAAGGAGGTAGCCCGGTGATGGAGTACAAAGGCTCAATGAAGGGTAAACGACACTCTTTTGTGGTGGGGCTGATTCTATTGATACTGGGTGGTTGTGCCAGTGCTCCACAATACCGCTATTACACGCTTCAGGATGCTTCAGCTAAAGCGGTTTCCGGCAGTTCAGAAGCCAGAGTAGCGCCCTCATCAACCCTTTCTCTGGGGGTTGAGCCGGTCAGGGTACCCCTGTGGCTGGACCAGAAGAACCTGACCTTCAGCGATGGCGGCGTTCGCCTGATTCGTCACGACAACGATCGCTGGGGAGAGCCCCTGCCCGAGTCCCTCACCCGGATTATGGTGAAAAACCTGAGACGTCTGACAGAAAGCCCGGTCTCCGCAGGTCCGTGGATTCGCAGTGCCCGACCTGAAGCGATTGTCGCTATTGAAGTTCACTCCATTGCTATTGTGGATGGAACGCTTCAGCTTGAGGTTTTCTGGAAGCTGGATGGCGCCGACCGGGAACGGCCAGTTGAGGTTGAAAAGGTCTACTCGGCGCCCTTGCATCCAAACTCTATGGGGCCTGGCCAGGGAGCGGACTCTATTGCAGTGGCTTTAAGCCAGGCGTGGGGTGAGCTGGCAGAAGAGATCAGGGAGGCCCTTTAACGGCAAGCAGCTCCCTTCACTCCAATGCTTTTCGCGACATTCGCTCAAGGCTGTTTATTCAGCTCAAGGCTGTTTGAGCAGCAGGCGTGCGGCGTCTATAACGGAGCCAACAGCATTGATTTCAACACTGGCCAGTGTCGCTGTGTCCGGAGTTTCATTCCGGGTCCGGTTAACGATGACCCCGGCGACACAACCTGCCCGAAGCCCCAGGCTGGCACACATGGTCAGCAGCGTGGCCGATTCCATCTCATAGTTCAGCACGCCCATGGATTGCCACTCTTTCATCAGCCCCTGGTAGTCTTTGCGGATTCGGCCGGTAAAGGTATCGTAACGCTCCTGGCCAGGGTAGAAGGTATCGCT
This sequence comes from Endozoicomonas sp. Z74, assembly GCF_057680865.1. Lineage (NCBI taxonomy): Bacteria > Pseudomonadati > Pseudomonadota > Gammaproteobacteria > Oceanospirillales > Endozoicomonadaceae > Endozoicomonas > Endozoicomonas sp. Z74. The sequence goes on along the minus strand of NZ_JBLYZI010000076.1, from coordinate 4,225 downwards.
GGAGGCGGTGATACCGGTGTAGCAGTCCAGTCCCCGGGCTTTTGCGGCGTCGACCATGGCCCGGGTGCATTCAAAGTTGGCCACGGCCGGGTATTCCATGGGGGCAAAGTGGGAGCTGGCGCCATCCAGGCGAACTGAACCGGTGGTGACAATCACATCCCCTACGTTGATATGGGGCTGAATGGCCCCGGATGTTCCTACCCGAAGGAATGTACGAATACCCAGCTGAGCCAACTCCTCAACGGCAATGGATGTGGAGGGGCCTCCGATACCCGTTGAACAAACCACAACCGGTTTACCTTCAAGCTCTCCCCGCCATGAGGTGAATTCCCGAAGGCTGGCCAGTTGACAGGGGTTATCCATCTGTTCGGCAATCCGACGAACCCGTTCAGGGTCACCGGGGATGATGGCCAGTTCTGCGCCCTGCAGGTCTTCACGGGTCAGACCAAGGTGAAAGACTTCGCTGTTGGACATCAGGAGCTCCTTTAACTTGAATAAAAAGCAGACACTGAAATTATAAAGATAAGTGAAGGCGTTGGGGGAATAGAGTCAGTGGTTTTTCTCTAAAACCTCTAAAATGTAATAACTGTATTGATTTTTATCAACATTAAGGTGGAGATTAACATCATAAGCGCATTGGCGGATTCCGATGAAATAAGACACTGTTAGAATAAATAGCAGTTGTCATGATTTTGAATCAAGGCATAGTGAATTATTTTGAAAGATGCAAATAGCGGATCTTTTGTCAAAGAGCGTTCAGAGCATTGGCCAGGTTTAAATCAGGTGCTTATTTTAAGGTCATTAGCAAGCCTCTGGGCGATAGGTTTACTTAATGGTCCTTTTTAGAAAATGACAAAACACTCTTGAAAAAATGTCTCTGGCACTTAATAGGACTTTGCATGGACAAGGGGGGGTTTGGAACCTGTTTGTTTAACAGCTATGATGAAATGCAATATTACTTAATGACATAAGTGTTTTATGAGCCAGGAACAAAGAATAACGTCAAACTCGGCTTTTATACTGGCGATTGCCGGCGCCGCCATTGGACTGGGTAATATCTGGCGGTTTCCCTACATTGCCGGTGAAAACGGTGGCAGCCTTTTTTTTCTGCTCTATTTACTGTTTGTGGTCCTGCTGGGGTTGCCGGTGATGATTGCCGAGATTGTCATTGGCCGAGCCGGCCGGGCCTCTCCTGCTACCAGTTTCAGGCAGCTGGCAGGGGCTGCAGGGCGCAGTCGCCACTGGGGCAAGGTGGCCTGGCTCGGTACTCTGGCCGCTACCCTGATCCTGTCCTTTTACAGCGTAGTGTCCGGCTGGATTCTTTATTATCTGTTTCTGTCTGTGACAGGGGGATTGCAAGCCAGCAGTGCCAGCGAGGCCTCCGCCGTATTTGACCAGCTCCTGCAGTCCCCGGGTTATATGCTTCTCTTTCATACCCTGTTTATTGCCATGACCATGGCCATCAGTGGACGTTCTGTGTCCCGGGGCATTGAGCGGCTCAATAATCTGTTAATGCCCCTGATGTACCTGATTCTGATGGTTCTGGTGATGTATGCCAGTGGCTTCAGTGGTTTCTCCCTGGCCATTGATTATCTGTTTGCCTTCAGACCTGAGGCGGTGACCGGTGGGGTGCTTCTGGAAGCCATGGGGCATGCGTTTTTCACTCTGGCCATTGGAGCCTGCTGTCTTACGGCTTATGGTGCCTATATGCCGGCAAAACAGTCGGTGGTCAGGGCGGTTGTAGTGGTTGCCGGCTTGGATGTACTGGTGGCGGTTATGGTGGGGGTCGCTACTTTTTCGGTGGTGTTCACTGAAAACCTGGATGCTGCCGGGGGCCCCGGCCTGATGTTTATTACTCTGCCGGTGGCGCTGGCGACCATGCCTCTGGGAGAATGGGTGTTGCCTCTTTTCTTTCTGTTACTGGTGATGGCGGTCTGGACTTCTTCTGTCAATCTGGCGGAACCTCTGGTGGTGATGACTTCCCGGTTGGCTGGAGCTGGAAGACGGGCGAGAGGCGCTGTGATGGCAGGCCTGATTGTCTGGCTGGCGGGAGTCATACCCATGCTGTCTTTTAATATCTGGAAGGAGGTTGCACCACTGCCGGATAAAAGCCTGTTTGATGTCTATACCGCGTTTGCCACCCAGATTTTATTACCGGTGACCGGGTTGCTGATTCTTTATTTTGCCGGGAATGTGCTTGAGCGTCGATTGCTCAGGGAGCTGCTGGGACAAACCGGCTGGCAGCTGTTTGTCTGGCAGTGGCTGATTCGTCTGGTCAGCCCTTTATTGCTTCTTCTGGTGCTGTTTGGGCAATTATTTTGAGCCGCGATCAGGCTTTTGCTCTCCACTTGTAGTCGTTGTGTAAGGATTGTAAGGAATCCTATTTTAACGGGACTATGGTCTTATAATCGGGCGCTGATTTTTCCTCCATTATCAATCAAAGGGTTTGGAATGAAAAAAAGTGCCGCGTTGGTCCTGGGTGGTTTTCTGGCCTGCAGCCAGGCCATGGCCGCTGATATTGATCTGGCCATCAGTGAAAAAACCGTGGATGCCGGGATGGCCCTGCAAATGGGCGAATCCGCTGTTGCTTCTGGTTCTTTTCTGTACCATGAGGATAATGGCCACATGTTGAATGGTGGCCTCTATGCAACTGGGCGTTCCGGTGCCATCAGTGGCCGTGTTGGCGTTAAGGCCTTTGCTTCAGATCTTAAAGACAGCTCTGAAGGTTGGGGTTTTGCCCCGGGTGGTATGCTGGCTTTTCATTTTGGCCAGAAAATGAGGCTGGAAGGTGAGTTTTTCTACTCACCCAGTGTTCTGTCGTTTAATGATATCGATAATCTGAAACAGTACAGCGGGCGCCTGGTATTCAGCCCGTTCCCCACGGCGGATCTCTATCTGGGTTACAGGAATGTCCGGTTCAATACCCGTAACGGTGACAAGACCCTCCATGACGGGGGCTTTATCGGGTTAACGTTCAAAATTTAACCTGAGGCAGGTTGCTGAGAATCAGGGAAGATTCTCAAAGAGCCCTTTACCATGGGTAGCCGGGATTACATCACCTCATTGATCAGTCTGGCTACCAGCATAACGGCAATCAAAATCAGGGCAATACGGGAAAGCTTTGACTGTTTTTCTGCATCCATGGGGCGGCCAAAGCGCTCGGTGAGTTTAACCACTATAAACAGGCAGATAAACAGTAATAGAAGAATAGTGATCAGGTTCACAGTGACTCTCTCAATCAGGATTTTATCAATCTACAGTTTGATTTTACCCCATTGTTCAGAGGGGATTAAAGTGATTCTTTATATCTTTCGGTGACTGTAAGAGGTCCATGAGAGTGGTATTTTAATGTAAATCAAGAAACTCCTTTAGTAGCTCAAGGAGTTTATCCTTTTGTATAACAACGGCAGAAGGTTCGCTGGCCAGGGTTTGTATATCTTCTTGTGAGAGAGATGCTTTTTGATAGCCATAAAAAAGATGGCAGCTGTCGACCAGATCTTCGATATTATTTATGGCTGGGTCGGGGTTCAGCCTGGTTAAACAGTCATAATCATTGTGGAATATACGGTAGGGATTGTCTAGGTTGCTGTTATGTGAGTTAATCCAATGAATAAAATATGAGAACATTTTTTCAATATCCTCTTGCTCAATTGAGCTCTGCTGGTCGCCAGTTATCGTTTGAAGGTGTTGCTTAATTATCTCAGAAGCATGGGTGCCGATGTTAGTGAAATCCAGAATCACGGGTTTGGTGGATTTGCTGGAAGTGTTCACAGCAAAGGCAGGAAGCCCGGAGGCCATTCGAGCAGGGCGAAATGTTGAACCTGCGCCCGGTGTTCTTTTGTAATCCGTTGCAATTCTGACGGTAGACTGCCAGCTTTCCAGTGACCTGCTTTTCATTTTTTTTCTCAGGAAACCGCGTATGAGCCTGTTATTCACTTGGTCTGCTTCCTCAAAAGAAAGCTGCAGGTTTTTTATCAGTGATTGTCTTTTTTGCTCGATCAGGTTAAAAACCCTGCTCCGGCGCTGTTCAAATTAAATGTTGCTAACATGGTCTATACTCCCTGAGCATGAGAATTGTCGTGTAAAGTGGAGTTCCAGCCATGAAACCTCAGCAATTCCAAGACATCCTGAAGTCCATACCCATGATGTCCCCAGAGCAGATCGGTGTCCTCCATAAAACTCTGCCGCCCTCACCCATTGCCGGTGATGCACAAGGTATTTCCGG
>NZ_JBLYZI010000075.1:0-28136 GCF_057680865.1 Endozoicomonas sp. Z74 | reverse complement strand
TTATCAGTGAGCGAGGAGAATTTGGAAAACAGGGCTTTTGCAGACATCGAAAGACAGGAAAAACCCTGATTATACAGGCTGTTTCTTGATGGCGCTGTTCAATTGGTGATCATGTTTTTGCCCTGATACTCCCTGCGAAACCACTCTGAAACAAATAAACAGAATCCCGCAGCCCAATGTTTTGTATATATAGGGTTAAGGGATAAATGACTATTTTGTCTCAGAAGTGTTTCTAACTACCTATATTCTTCGGGAGAGACTTGGTAACTGTAAAGGGGCTTTCGACTCGCAGGCCCTTGAAAGTAAGCTCTAGTGAATAGAAACTCACTCAACCAGGTTTTCATGGGGTTGTTCATTGACATTTATAACTAATTCCATAAGTAGCTTTGGTGATGAGTTATCTGGCCAAATTCCTTTGAAAAATCGAGCTTTCGTGCTAAAAAAACCAGTTCCACCGTCAACTGACCAATTTGGCGATAAAGGTTGTCGACCTCAGTCTGATGGCCTTTCCCCTGTTTATCCCACTTGGTGTCAAACAGTTCGGAAGCTCTATTCAGCAGTAGTCACTTTCAGGTACTGACCATGGTTGGGTGTATCTGGAAACGGGCAGCAATTTCTGCGGTAGTCTGGTCGCCTTTGATGACCGCAAGGGCAACTTTGGATTTGAAGCTGGAACCGCAATGTTTGCGTTTTTTGCTGGGGCTTTCATGATTTTTCCCTGGCGGTTAGCCTGATCTCCTGGTCGCAAGCACGCTACCGCCCGGAGGTTATACCACTATACTTTTATTGACAGCGGGGAGCAGGTGCCTCGGTAGCTCAGAGTTGGGATTCTCGTGCAGCTAACCATTATACTTTTGTGGAAGGGGCAGCGGTAGTCTTGGGAAGGTGCGATGATCAGGTGGGTAACAGCACTGTTCACGACAAAAAAACAGTAGTAAGGCATCGTTATCCACCACGTTGAGGATTTGTTTTGGCGGCGGCCAGTGCGAGCCGATCATAAATAGCGAAACCCACAAGGTCTTTTTCCAGTGTACCTCCTGTGATTGCCGGACCGACTGGTTTGATGAGGTGGTTCTGGCCGTCGAACAGCCGGCCGAACGCCGGAAAGCTGTGGATGGGGATCGAGAAAGCCGCGCATAAGAATGATTATGTTAGATCAATGCCTGGGCTGCCATTGCCTTTTATGGCCACAGACCGGTTCGGTCAGTCCTCCATCACAACGCCCAGGTACTGGCGCCAGAACCGGCCAATGTCCTGCATGAAGTATTCCTGGTCCGCCCTGATTTTTTCATATGGAACCCAAGTACTTGTGATGGCCAGGTTACACCCTGGATTACAGATGAAATACAGGTCGGCGAGTAAGGGGAGTTGGCAGGTTTCAGGCTGGTCCTGATCGGCCTCCCGCAGAAGGAAGATGCCGTTGGGTGTAGGGATGCATGGGCTTTTCATGCCAATTTCCAGTGGAACCAGAGCCCGTCCACCAGGCAGGCACTCCCCCTCCCAAAGCTTGTCGATATCGCCCGACTTGAATAAGTCCCGGCCAAACTCAATGATTGTGAACGCCTGCAATGATTGGGGGCATAACACTTCTTTCATTACATCGTGAAAACCGGTGATGGCTTGCCGTCGGAAAAATATCCTGGCAAGGGCATGATGACTGATGTTGCAGATGGGGAAAATGGTCGGAAACAGGTGATTACCTTCAACATCGGGACTCATTGACCACAGGCGCAATCACTTGGGTGAAACCCGTTCGAAGAAATAATAAATACCGAAGACATCAATTATCTTGTTTTCTGCACTGGTTATATCACCTGAAAATTGCTCCTCGGCTTTGGCATCCTGCGTCGCCTTTATGCCTTTAGGCCCTTTGGGTCCTGTGGGTACTACCTCCCACATCCCTGTGGTCGTGCATTTTCAGGATACAGGCCATCCATGTCCATATACTGACAACCGCTCGTGCGTTGCCAGCATACACTACATCCCTGTAGATAAAAAAACCCCGGGGGATCCGGGGTTTCAAGGTTAAGTCAAATAGGTCGGTTGCCGTATTCACCAGAAGGTTTTTTCGGCGGGTCCGCAGTCACATTGGATTGAATCTCTTCAATCTCGCCGCCATTTTTCAGAAATTCTTCAATCTGGGCATTCAAGCTGGCTCTCAGCTTCTTTCGTGACTCCACCGTCCGCTCCTCGGCAGGCTCATCACGACTTCCTAAAAAGCCGATATCAACACCATCAAAACCAGCAGCAGCTTTACTTGGCTTTCTCCGTGCCATAGCTATGTCCTCTAGTTACTGGTTATTGGAACTCCTGCTCCAATAGATTGTAATTTTACTTCATTACCGATTGTTATAGTTATAGTCCAGCATTTGTGAAACGCCAGTTCGGTTTTACCCTCCTTATAAGTGATGTTCTGTTAATACCTGAAATTTATAATTACTGATAACCTTCACCTTGTAAAGTGATGATTATATTTCGGCTACCTCCCTGATCCCTGTGCTCTCCAAGCCAGATCCCCTGCCAGGTTCCCAGAGCCAGACATCCACCCCTTATCGGAATCATTACATCGGCACCAAACAGGCTGGATTTAATATGGGCTGGCATATCATCCCGGCCCTCCAGGATATGCAGATAATATTCCTCGTCTTCCGGGATACTTCGACTGCAAAAGGCTTCCATATCATGGCGCACATCCGGGTCGGCATTTTCATTCAGGGTCAATGAAGCCGACGTATGTTGCATAAAAAGATGGCAGAGACCGGTTTTGAATTGCGCCAGTTCAGTCAACTCACGCTCAATGTGTCCGGTAATCAAATGAAACCCCCGCCGGAATGGGGGAAGCGTTATTTTTTTCTGTAACCACATCATTAAACCCTCCGGATCATCAGCCGATAGCACTGTTTACCATCAATGCAGCTCCTGAGTGGAAGCATACGACTGGAATACAGATTGCGGTGAAGATTCTTCAAAGCCTCTATCTTAGCAGCATGACTCTGCTAGCCGGTGCTGCGGTCTCATCAGAGGCACCGCTTAACCCCGGTGGCTGCTCATTTGCACAGATGCAGGCTTTCTATATGAAAGAACTGGGCATCAGTGATCGTGTACAGATCAAACATATCCGACGGCGCATGCCTGAACCCAATATGCAGGGGTACACCAAACCACTGGGTGGAAGCCGCTATCTGGTAGCCCTGGCCGATGCCCTGGAACCCAGTGAAATAAGAGTCACCCTGGCCCATGAACTGGTTCATGTCCGCCAGCTGGAACAGGGCCAGATAAAAAAAGCCGAGTTTAAAAAACACTATATGGAACGCAGTTTTGAGGACGAAGCCTTTCGGCTCAGTATTCCACTGGCAATCCGGTTTTACACCGGGCACCAGTGTCAGAAAGCCAAAAGTCGCAGAAAGCACGTAGATAAACCCTTTCACAAGCGCTGAGCAATCGGATCTACCTCTCTTTCAGCGATACCCTCTTCACTCCCAAGCCAGAGATACACGCAGGGAAGCACAAACAGCGTAAAAAAAGTGCCAATCAACATACCCGCCACCAGGATAATGCCGATACTGTTTCTGGCTTCAGCACCGGCTCCGGTTACCAGCACCAGGGGAAAGTGCCCAAGTACCGTTGCAGCAGTGGTCATCAACACGGGCCTGAGACGAATCCTGGCGGATTCACTGATGGCCTCTATTTTGCTGCGCCCCTGCCGCTGAAGCTCATTGGCAAACTCAGTGATCAGAATGCCATTCTTGGCAACCAGAGCTACCAGGGTTACAAAACCAATCTGGGCATAAATATTAATGGTCGTCAGCCCAAGAAAACTGAACAGCAGCCCTCCTGCCAGGGCCAGGGGAACCGAACCGGCGAGAACCACTAATGGGGATCGAAAACTGTTGAACTGCACTGCCAGAAGCAGGTAAACAATGCCCAGGGCGGTCAGCAGGACAGAAAACATACTGCTGCCTTCCTTGCGAAGCTGCCTGGAAACACCACCATAATCCACTATATAAGTCGCCGGAAGAATATCCTGTGCGGCCTTTTCCAGAGTGGTCAGAGCCTGATCATTGGTGACTCCCGGTAAAACGCCCCCCAGGATATGAAACGAACGCTGCTGGTTGAACTTGCCAAGCACCCTCGGACTGGTCTTTTTTTCCAGATGGGCAACGGCCCGGACCGGTATCAATGCTCCAGACGGGGCTCGCAGTTGAAGATCCAGCAGTTTTTCCGGGTGATGCCGGGCATCAGAAACCACCATTGGAATCACCCGGTAGGCTTTACCGCCGGCATTAAAACGATTGATATCCTGCTCAGAAATCAGAACACTCAACTGATCACTGACATCGCTAATACTCATGCCAAGATCGGCAATACGATCATGGTCAAGCTTTAAACGAACCTCTGGCAGGTTGATCTGCAGATCGGTGTTTACAAACATAAACTGACCGCTCTGGTACGCCGTTTGAATCAAACGGCGTGCATAAACTTCCATGACTTCATAATCATCAGGCGCCTGAACCACCAGTTCCACATCAAACTGGCCCGCCGTAGGCAGGGAAGGAAACAGTATTGGAAAAACCCTCAAGCCGGTAACAGTGGAGAGCTTCTCGTACACCGATGGCAACAGTTCATGGACGGTTTCATTGCGCTGGGCGTAATCCACAAACTCAATCCCCCCAAATCCGGCTGCCGGGCTGATCACCTGCCATATCAGTTCAATCCCGGGAATGCCTGCCACCGCATCAATGACCCGATCCATGTAATGATCGGTGTAGGCCAGCGAAGCCTCAGGGGTCGACTCCACAATCACCATGATGCTGCCCTGATCTTCTGCGGGTGCCAGTTCCCGGGCGGAAAAAAGATACAGGGGCAGAATCAGCAGGGATAAAAACAGCGCCAGAAAAAGGACCTGCCTCCGCCACTGAAAAATAACAGACAATGAACGCCCGTAAATGCCCCTTAACCGGTCAAAAGCCCGGTTGACCCAGGTCGTCAGCCTGCTTTCCGAACCCCGTTCAGCACACACATAAGCACTCATGACCGGGGACAGGGTAATGGCGACTACACCGGAAATCAGCACCGCAACCGACAGGGTAAACGCAAACTCACGAAACAGACTGCCTGTGAGGCCGGACACAAACCCTATGGGAGCATACACGGCGGCCAGCGTCAGGGTCATGGCGACAATGGGTTTAAGCAGCTCCCTGGAGCTGATCAATGCCGCCTCCAACCGGGTTCGCCCTTCACGCATATGGCGGGCAACGTTCTCCACCACGACAATGGCATCATCCACCACCAGCCCAACAGACAGGACAATCGCCAGAACCGTCAGAAGGTTCAGGGAAAAACCCACCAGCCACATAATTGCAACGGTACCCAAAAGAGAAATCGGTATTGTCACCAGTGGTACCAGAGCCGTGCGGAAAGCGCCCATTAAAGCCAGAACCACCAGCCCCACCAGCACAATGGTTTCCCCCAGAGTGATGAAAATTTCCTTCAGAGCCTGGCGCATGTAGGCTGTGCCATCGTAACTGATTTCAACTTCCATTCCTTCAGGCAGCGTCGCGTTGATTCTGTCCAGCCGGCGATAGACTTCATCCCCAATAGCGATCTCATTGGCACCGGGCATAGGCCAGACAGAAATGAAGACCGTGGTCTTTTTATTGAGCCGCGCTGACACCTCTCCCCGGTCCTCCCCCAGCTCCACATCCGCTATGTCCCCAAGACGGATCAATGCCCCATCTTTTTTAAAGAGCGTCATCTGCAGAAAGTCGCCGGGGGTTTGCAATGTGGCATTACTCAGCAGATTAATCTGCTGCTGGTGATCTTCTGTCTTGCCTATTCTGGCAATGACATTATTAGCCTGCAGGGCAGACAGCACCTCATCCGCCCCCAAATTAAAGGCCGCCATTCGCACGGGATCAATCCATACCCGCATGGCCGGACTCCGTCCCCCCTCAAGCCCTACCCTTTGAACGCCCGTAATGGATGTCAGCAGGGGAGTTACATTCCGCTCCAGGTAATCGGTGAGCTGCGCCCTGCTCCAATGGTCGTTTCTGACATTGAGGTAAAAGACAGCCGCCGGCCGATCGGTACGCTCCACCGAAACCGATGGATCCTCAACCCCCTCCGGCAGTTCATTACGCACCTGATCCAGCCTTGCAGTCAGTTCAGCCAGGGCGGCGGTGCTGTCTTCATTCAGCTCCAGCCAGACTCTGACAGAACTGACACCTGCGGTGGTATTGGAATCCACATAATCCACGCCGGGGATGGTCATGGCGACCCGCTCAACAGGCTCTGTCACAAACCCCTGCACCAGCTCAGCAGAAGAACCTGGATAGTTCGTGGTAATCACCAGGGAAGAGCTCTCAATTTCCGGAAATTGAAGCACCGGTATTTTCAGGGAGGCCAGCGCCCCACAGAGCAATAGCACCAGGGAGATGACCAGGGACAACACCGGACGCCTGACAAAAATATCCATGACCACCCCCTCAGTGTCCGGTTTCAGCGGCTGTTTTTGTTCTGACAGAGGTGTTCGGGGCTGGCTCCAGCGTTACCCCCTCCGGTTCCCGGGTGTATACCAGCATGCCCGGCTTTAACTTGAAGGCTCCAGCGCCTGCCATCCGGTCTCCTTCAGAAAGGCCGGAACTCACGGTCACCAGATTCCCCTGCTTTGGTCCGGTCGCGATATCCTGGCGCCGGGCCCTGTATGTCCCCTCCTTTTCTCCCTCAAGAAGAAGATAAACATAGGGTCCCAGGGTGTCGTATTGAACAGACAGGGAGGGAACCGCAACAACCGGTCTGGATTCAGCAACCGGCACCTTCACTTCCATCACCGCGTTGTGCATAAACAGCAGGCTGTCAGTGGACAGCATGGCACGGTAACGTCGGCTTCTGGACAGAGAAGAGATCGTCGCTTCACGGGCAACCACCTCCCCGGGGAAAAAACGCTCATGGCGGTTACTGGCATATTGCACCAGTAGGGCCTCAACCGGATCCCCTTTGCTGAGATGGCTGTAAAACTGGGGCAGGCTGAAATCAACCCAGACATACCCTGTTGATCCGACTACAGTGGTTATCAGAGCATTGCTTTGGAGAAAATTACCCGCTTCCAGCTGGTGAAGACCGACTACCCCATCGAAAGGCGCCTTGATGGTTTTTTTATCAATGGTGCTGTTCAACACCTCAATTTCTGAAGTAATCACCTGAAGCTCAGCCCTGGCTTCATCCAGCTGCGCCTGGCTGGCGGCATTGGTTTTAATCAGGTTACTCTGTCGTTCATAAGCCAGCTTTGCCAGCTCTTCCCGGGCCCTGGCGGACCGAAGCCGGGCCTCCTCTTCACTGATATCCAGCTGCACAATCACCTGCCCCTTTGCCACCCTTGCACCGGACTTGGTATTGACAGCGGCAATGCGTCCAGACAATTCATTGGTCAGCTCCACACGTTTTGGAGCCACCGCTTCACCGGTAACATTAACCACAGGCGTGTATTCAATCTGTCTGGCCACCTGCAGTTCAACCGTCTCAGAGTGCTCAGGAAATGACTCAGCGAAAGCAATGGCTGAACGAATCTGTAGAACCTTGAACGATGCCAGTGCAGCGGTAACCACCAGACAAACGACAAGCGTTATACTCCAGCGACGGATATTCATAGCGCCCTCAATCAAAAAGAGTGGTTCTGGAAAACCAGCGATTTTTTGTCACTTATTATATGTATTCTGGGAAAAACCGGGGCTAACCACCCTGTTTTTCGAAACAGTCCTTCAACGCACTATACCATTAGCTCTCTGGCTCCAGGCATCTTTTTGGTTCTCTCTCTTTGCGCCATGATGACGGAGGAACGCCATAGTGCTTTTTAAACGCCGAGGAAAAGACACTGACATCCCGATAACAGAGCATGTCCGCCAACTGAGACAAAGGCATATCAGAGCTCCTCAGATAAAACTCAGCCTTTTCAAACCGGACTTCATCCAGAAGTTCCTGAAAGCTCACCCCCAGGCGCTTTAAGCGAGCCTGGAAAGTGCGTCTCTGGAAAGGAAAAAACTTAACCGTTTCATCCACCGAGCAAACACCCAGTTCAAGATTTTTTAAAATTACCCTTTTCACTTCATCAAGAAAATCAGCGGTTTCTTCGTCTTTAAGTCGTGACAGCTGAAATTTAATTTCCTCATGAAGGTAGGCATCACTGCCATTCAAAGCCAACTTCAAATCATCAGACTGGAATACAATGCCATTGAAGTCACTGTTGAATCGAACCGGCACCTGAAAAAAACGCTCATAAAAACGCCGATCCGGCGGCACAGCAAAAGTAAAACTGATAGAAGACGGATGCCAATTATTCTGTGAAACCAGCTGACAGATTCGCCAGGTCATCGCCAGGCTCATCTGGATGGCCTGGGTCGAACAGGAAGCCTTCACGCTGTCAAAGTGATTGGTAATAAAGGCGGTTGGCCCTTCACAATGAAGCTCCCGGCGAATCCCCCGGGCATGCAGCGCAAGGTACTTATTCAACTCCCGAATGGCGGTTCCCAGGTCTGGAGCCGACCGGACCAGAAGCCCAAGCATCCCCAGCTGCTGTAAACCTGCCCGCTCCCCCAGAAGCAACCCGAGATGAAAGCACCCGGTATCCCTGGACGAGACTTCCAGCAAGTCGATAAAGGCGGTGTGTGACACCCTGGCATCAGGATCATTAAGCACTTCCGGGTTCAATTGAGCTTTTGTCATTAACTCAGAAGGTATGCCACCCAGCTCTTCCACAACCTCAGAATAATGGTTCAGCACGGCACTTCTAATGTGAAATGTGGTCATAAAAGCAGCAACCCGGTACTTCATAAGATGGCTTGCACAAAATCTAAAATACAGTGCACAAATTGTAAAGCAGTCTGCTTTCACACCGAATACTCTGAATTAAACCGGTATAGCCAAACGGTTCATAAAAAGAACAAGACAGTTTCATCCAAACAAGAGCATAAAAAATGATTCGTCAACTTGTCACAGGACTGGATACCTCCGGAAATGCCATTTTCCTGGAAGATCACCCGGTCACGCCCGTTGAAGTTGCCATGATGCCCGGCTTCAAAACCTATGAGCTATGGTCAACATCAGGTCCTCGAACCGTGCCCCACTCAGGCCCCATTCCAGGAGTACCGGACTATTTCCCCCAGGGGGATGGCACTGTCTTCAGGATGATTGAGTTCCCCCCTCTTCCTGAAGATGGGAGCTCAGGCATTCACATGAACGAGTCGGCAGCGGCGGAGCTTTCCCGGAAACTGCCCGGGGTTCTAGAGCACCTGGAAACCGAAAACCCGGGCATGCACACCACAGACTCTATTGACTATGGCATCGTTCTCAAAGGAGAGATCTGTCTGGAGCTTGATAATGGCGAGGAAAGACTGCTTAAACCAGGTGACTGCGTCATTCAAAATGGCACCCGCCACGCCTGGAGAAACCGCTCTTCCGAACCGGTACTGATGGCTTTTATCCTGCTTGGCGCTTCAAGGAATAACACCTGACCGTAAGCGTTTATCCACCGCCTTCGTTAACCATAACAATAAAGTGAAGATGCCATGAAGATCAGTCAGCCCGTCGGCTATCGCAACTTTCACCCGGATGAAAACTTCAATTTCCAACTGAACCGCTGGTTGCCCTACCTCCCGGAGACGGAACTGTTTGAGGCGGCCAACCAGATCACTGACTTTGACAGCTGGAAAACGGTGATGCTCGATTATGCCAGGACAGCCGAAGCCGCAGGAAAAACCCTGAACAGTGCTTTTTATTACCGCGCTGCAGAGTTCTTTATGGCAAGTCATGACCAGGACAAACCGGAAGCCTATGAAAAGTTTATTGACCGGTTCTATGAATGGGCAGCGGATATCCCCCTCCGGCGGGTTCAGGTTCCCTATGAACAAGCCTACCTGCCAGCCATTGAAATAAACCCGGAAGGGGAAGCCTGGGATACTCTGGTGATTCACGGAGGGTTTGACTCTTTCATGGAAGAGCTGCTTCCGCAGTTTCTTGAATTCGTCGAACAAGGCGTCAGAGTCATTCTTTTTGAAGGGCCAGGGCAGGGAAAAGTGTTAACACAGTTGGGTATTCCGATGACGCCTCAATGGGAAAAACCGGTTTCTGCCATTCTTGACCATTTCCAGCTGGACAGCTGCTCTTTACTGGGCATCTCTCTCGGGGGATTTCTGGCCACCCGGGCTGCTGCCTTTGAACCCAGAATCCACAGGGTCATTGCCGATGATGTTATGGAGGACTTTTTTGGTTGCCTGGCCAACCGCATCGGTACCACCAAAGCCAGAAAGCTCAGCCTCCTGCTGAAATTAAGGCTGAAACCCGTCGTTAACTTTTTCCTGAATGCCACCGCCCAGTCTGACCCTTTGACCGCCTGGGCTGCCAGCCATGGTATGAACGTCAGTGGTACGAAGTCTCCCTATGACTACCTGAAATGGACACAACAGTTTCATACCGGTCCCTTTTCCCACTGCCTGACGCAGGATTACCTTCTACTGGCAGCCCGCTCCGACCACCTGGTGCCCATCAAACAGTTTCACCAGCAGGCCAAAACCCTGACCAATGTCCGCTCATTTACCGGCCGGATTTTTACCCACCACGAACACGCCGGCAATCACTGCCAGGTTGGGAACCTGGGTAAAGCATCCCACTTCATGCTGTCCTGGTTGAGTTCTGTACAACCCGAACATAAAGCCACGGCCAGTTAATCTCTTTTTTGCCGGCATCACCGATTTTTGTGGTGAACAACACCAGGGAACGGAGCTATGTTTTCTGCTAAAACAACTGTGAGACAGCTGCAGGATATCAACACCCTTGAGGATGTCCCCCTTGAACAGCAGCTGCCCTTTCACAACACCTATGAGCTGCTCACCTGGGCTGCTGAAACATACCAAAACCAGGAAGCTCTGCGCTTTCTTCCGTCCGTAGACCCCAATGGCCCGATCGAGACTTACAGCTATATTGAGCTGTTTCATAAAATCACTCAGACCGCCAACCTGTTTCTGTCCCTGACCCAGGACTTACCCAGAGTTTCTTTTCTGTTGCCCAATCTTCCTGAAACCCATTTCACCCTCTGGGGGGCAGAAGCATCCGGTGTCGTTAATGCCCTGAACCCAATGCTGGAAGCAGACACCCTGGCCTCTTTGATGAACCAGGCGGGTAGTGAGGTGCTGGTCACCACCGGGCCATCAACCAACACCGGGCAATGGCGCAAAGTGATGCAGCTGTCACGGCAGGTAAGCAACCTCTCGCACATTGTGATTGTCGGCCCGGAGGAGCAGCATTCCGAACTGAGCCTGCCCCCGGAAATCCAGGTCCACAACTTTCACCGGGCAATCGCCAGCCAGGAACCCAACAGCCTGCTTCGCCCACGAAACATCAAGGGAAGTGATATCGCCTCCTGTTTCCATACCGGCGGTACCACTGGCACCCCAAAAATTGCCCGGCATACTCACTTCAACGAAGTCGCCAATGCCTGGTCTGCAGCCCTGATGATGCCCGGCAAACCGGGAGATGTCTGTCTTGTGGGGCTCCCTCTGTTTCATGTTAACGCGGTCATCGGCACAGGCCTGTCTTCTTTTCTCAAGGGGCACACGGTAGTGCTCGCCACCCCCGGGGGTTATCGAACCCCAGGACTGATCGACAACTTCTGGGCATTGGTTGAAAAGCACAGGGCCACTGTTTTTTCATGCGTGCCCACCATTCTCTCTTCTTTGCTGAATGTGCCTGTTGATGGCAGAGATATCCGCTCTCTGGAGTTTGCGATTTGTGGTGCAGCCCCCCTATCCCGGTATTTGCTGACCTGCTTTGAAACCGAGACCGGAGCAAGAGTGCTTGAAGGCTATGGCCTGACGGAAGCTGGCTGTGTCAGCACTCTCAACCCTCCTGCAGGAGAAAGAAAGCCCGGCTCCATTGGCATTCGCCTCCCTTTTCAGCAACTGCGCATTGCCCACATCAGCCAGCAAAATGCCATTGCGGCCGATTGCGCTGTTAATGAAACCGGTACTTTGCTGGTTAAAGGGCCTAATGTCTTCCCTGGCTACCTTCAGTCCAGAAACAACCAGGGCGTGCTATTGGAAGATGGCTGGCTCAACACCGGAGATCTGGCCCGTATTGATGAACAGGGCTATGTCTGGCTCACGGGAAGGGCCAAAGATCTGATCATCCGGGGAGGCCATAACATTGACCCTGGGTTGATCGAAGAAGCTCTGATCAAACATCCCGCAGTCACCGGTGTTGCTGCCGTTGGACAACCCGATGCCTATGCCGGTGAGCTGCCCTGCGCCTACCTGACCCTTAAACAGGGAGAACAGCCCTCTGTGGAGGCCTTGATCCAGTTTGCCAGGGACCAGATTCAGGAGCGGGCCGCCTGCCCGGTGTACCTTGAAGTGATTCAACAGCTCCCCTTGACGGCGGTGGGAAAACCGTTCAAACCGGCACTTCGCTGTAAAGCCGCTCACAGGGTACTCGCTGAAGCGCTGCAAAAGCAGGGAATCAAGGCAGACCTTCAAATCCACCAGGATCAGCGGAGGGGCATGGTGGCCATCATCAAGACGACTTCTGACCCAGAGCGGGTAGAGCAAATTGCTGGCAAGTTCGCCCTTGCCCTTGAGATCGAAACAACCCGTGAGCCCATAACCCGGTAAAACCTTGCAATCAACAAATGCCCATAGCCAAAGAAAAATAATAAAAGAGAGAGCCAAAACATGCATGAATCATCGGGCCTGCGATTATCCGCCCTGTCCGCAGCCATCCTTCTTTCACTGACGGGAGCTTCCCACGGAATAGAGTTTTCCCATGGAGAGCTTGAGGGCAGTTTTAACTCCCACCTGTCCATAGGAGCCAGCTGGTCCACAGAGGGTGCCGACTACACGCTGGTCGGCGGAGGCAATGGCGGCAGTGGGGAAAGCACGACAACCGACGATGGTCGGCTGAACTTTAAAAAAGGGGAAACGTTTTCCGAGACCATCAAGGGGGTTCATGATCTGTCTCTGTCATACCGGAACTACGGCCTGTTTGTCAGGGGGAAATACTGGTACGACCGGCGCCTGAAAGACTCAACCGTTCAACGGGGCCACCTGGCAACGGGTTACAGCTCCGGCGGGGTTAAACTCAATGACGGGCAATTTGACCGGCTCCAGAAATTTTCCGGTGCCGCCCTTCTGGATGCATACGTCCACAGCGACTTTGAAATTGACAACGCCCCTCTTGAAGTCAGACTGGGGAAACAGGTGGTCAGCTGGGGGGAAAGCACCTTTATCCAGGGCGGAATCAACAGCATCAACCCGGTTGACGTGAACGCCTTCCGACGGCCCGGAGCGGAAATAAAAGAAGGCCTTCTGCCGGTCAATATGATCTATGCCAACCTGGGAATGACCGACAACCTGACCCTGGAGGCCTTCTATCAGCTCACCTGGCAGGCAACCGTCTTCGATGGTGGCGGAACCTTCTTTGCGGGCTCTGACATTATTACGGACGCCGACTACAGCCTGATTACCGTTTCCGGTGACACACTGTCGGAATCCCAGGCCATTGCCATGGGTGCTTACGTGGCCAGGAGTGCGGATGCTACCCCGGATAACGATGGCCAGTATGGTATTGCCGCCAGAATCTTTGCACCGGCTCTGAATGAAACAGAATTCGGGCTTTACTATCTGAAATACCATAGCCGCACACCCATTCTATCAACCAACGGCGCTGCCAATGCCCCAACGGTGCTCCCAGGCCCGACCATCATGCCGGACTTTGCCAGTTCCAGCTATTTCCTGGAATACCCGGAAGCCATTGAGCTGTATGGAATCAGTTTTAATACGTCCTACGGCGCCTACTCCTTCTCGGGAGAAGTGAGTTATCGCCCAAACCAGCCGGTTCAGGAAAACTCCACCAACCTGCTGTCGAAATCCCTGGGGCTTGAGGGCGGAGCCCGTTACCTGAACCAGACCAATACTGGCTATGACCGGCTTCCGGTAACTCAGGCCCAGCTGACGGCAGGCCGGTTTCTGGACCAGGTGCTGGGTGCCTCAAGAATGACTCTGATTGCAGAGCTGGGTTATTCCCATACCGGCAATCTGGATCAGAATGAGAAATTCTACGGACGCTCACCTCTATTCGGTAATGCCACAGACAGCAACCAGGAGGGCACTTATACCTCCGACGCCTGGGGCTACCGGCTCAGCACCTCACTCAGTTACAGCAATGTTTTTGCCGGTATCAATCTGACGCCGAATGTCGCTTATGCCATGGACGTGAAAGGGTATTCCAGCAACGGTATTTTTGTGGAAGACCGGCAGGCCCTGAGCCTGGGGCTGACAGCGGATTACCTCAGTACCTATACCGCCAGTCTTTCATTTACCTCATTCTGGGGAGGCCAGTACAACACCGGGAAGGACCGGGATTTTGCCTCAATCAGCGTTGGTGTCAGCTTCTAGGAGAATAAAAATGAAACCCATAATGTATTTCACTGCTGCCCTGGCTATTCTGCTGTCCAGTTTCTCAAGCCTGGCCAAAGTAACACCCGAGCAGGCCCTCAGCCTGGGCCGGGAACTGACTCCCATGGGAGCGGAGAAAGCAGGCAACAGCGCGGGCAGCATTCCTGCATGGACCGGTAAGCCGGTGACCACTCAGACGCCTGATGGTCATTACATCAACCCTTATGCTGAAGAAAAACCGCTGTTCACCATCACTGCCCGTAATATGGAACAATATCAGGAGCAGCTGTCCCCGGGTTTACAGGCAATGCTGAAGATGTACCCGGACACTTACCGGATACCGGTTTATCCCAGCCATCGACCTGTCGCCTATTCACAGACGGTGTATGACAAGGCCGCCCGAAACGCAACCACCGCAACTCTGGCTGACGGGGGGAATGGCGTATTGAACTTTGATGAATTAACGCCTTTTCCCATTCCCGGTAATGGCCTGGAAGTGGTATGGAATCATCTGACCCGCTATCGGGGCGGAGCTTTTGAATCCTATACCACCCATGCTGTGGTCCAGGCCAACGGCGCATTCACTCCGGTAAGAATGCACGATGTCTGGGTTGCGCCGGTCGGGCTGGAGGAAGGGTTTGATCCTGAAAAAGACGACAATATCCTCTTCTATTTCATGCGTCGGGCCGTCTCTCCTGCAAGAATGACCGGAAATATACTGCTGCTCCACGAAACCATGGATCAGGTTAAAGAAGCCCGTCGGGCCTGGGCCTACTTTTCCGGTCAACGACGGGTGAGAAGAGCTCCCGCTTCCACTTATGACGCCCCGGGATTTGCCTCAGAAGGGACACGCACCTCTGACAACTTTGACATGTTCAATGGAGCCCCGGACCGTTATGAGTGGAGGTTGCTGGGCAAAAAAGAGATGTACATTCCCTACAATGCCTATCAACTGGCCTCAAAAAACCTGAGCTACAAAGAGCTGATCAAAAAAGGGCATATAGACCAGCAACATACACGTTACGAACTGCACCGGGTATGGCAGGTGGAGGCGGTTCTGAAAGACAACACCCGTCATATTTACGATCGCCGTGTGCTGTATATTGATGAAGACTCCTGGCAGATTGTTCTGGCAGACCACTTTGATGGTAAAGGCGCCCTCTGGAGAACCGCTGAAGGGCACCTGACCTACCAGAGCAATCAGCAACTGACCAATATGGCTGCGGAGGTCCTCTATGACCTGCAAAGCGGTCGCTACATTGCCATGAGCCTTACCAACGAAGAGTCCAGCCCCATCAACTACGCCTTCACCGCCAGCCGGAGATCCTTTACCCCTTCGGCGCTCAGAAGAGCAGGAAGGTGAGGTAACCCTTTACTCACTTCCAAAAAAGGCTCCTTGAGGAGCCTGTTCCTGCTGTATTAAAACAGGGTTAAGGTTTCCCAACGGCAGAATTTATATACTCAGCGATGCCGCTGCCTGTCCAACCCTGCAGTTAGAGTGAGCAATGAAACCTCTGAATGAACTGTCCCTGTTTGTGGAAACCGCCCGGCAGGGAAGCTTTTCCAAAGCCGCCAATCGCCTGGGCCTGACCCCAGCGGCCATCAGTGCCGCCATTAAACGCCTTGAAACCCAGGTGGGATTTCCTTTATTTGTCCGCTCTACACGGAGTCTGAGGCTGACCGGGGAAGGTGAAGTCTTTCTGGAAAAAGCCACCCAGGCACTGAACCTGATCCAGGAAGGCCTTGAGCAGATCACCAGTGCCCGGGGGGAACTGGTCGGCAAGTTGCATCTGGCTGCTCCATCGGATTTTGGGCGAAACCTGTTGCTGGGCTGGGTGGAAGAATTCACCACAGACCACCCGAACGTCACCATCAACATAGAGTTATCTGACAGTCTGGCAGACATGTATTCCAGCTCGGTGGATATCGCCATTCGGTATGGTGAGCCGCCAGAATCCAGCATGATCGCCATCCCTCTTTGCAGGAATAACATCCGGGTGCTGTGCTCAGGCCCGGGCTATCTGGCCAGTCACCAGGCGCCTGAAGCACCTGAAGACCTGGGTCAACACAACTGTCTGTTCTACAGGCTTTCAGATCGCCCCCATAATCACTGGGTGCTTACCCGAAATGGAGAAACAAAAGACAATTTGGATACTGTGGAGATTGTCGTCAGTGGCAATGCCTGCGCCAACGATGGAGACCTGATCCGCCGGATGGCAGTCAACAACAGAGGGATTGTGTATAAGTCTCTGATGGATGTCAGCCAGGACATCATTGAGAAAAAACTGCTTCGGCTCCTGCCCGACTGGGATGGGGAGCCAGCGCCGCTTTATATGGTCTGCGCCGACCGCCGGTTGCTCAGTCCAACCCTTCGGAAATTTCAGGAATTTCTCAAAAACAAGTGTGAGCAGCAACACACAAAGGCGCTGGCTGCTCTGGGCAGTCAAAGAGTTAACTGATCTCCACCAAACTCCCTCTGGAAGAGGGCTGGAGCTGATGTTGATCCATATCGACTACTCCAAAAACACCCTCTCCCTTTGGGAGAAGGCTGGGGTGAGGGTCAACACTAAAGAGCTCATTAGCCGACGAATGTTGTCAGATCACAGATAGTGAATGGCAATCTTGCCAATGGAAGAGCCACTTTCAATGCGACGATGAGCTTCCTTCAGGGATTCAGCACTGAAACCTTCAATGGTATCCGTCATGGTGGTTTTGATCCTCCCGGCATCAATCAGGTTGGCCAGCTGCCTGAGGATATCCTGCTGTTTTTGCATATCCTCTGTCTTATACAGTGAACGGGTAAACATCAGTTCCCAGACAAAACCTACCGACTTGCCCTGGAGCTTGCTCAGGTCAATGCCCCCATCAAACTCAACAATTGAACCGATGGTGCCCTGGGGTGCAATCAATTCAGCCATGGCATCCCAGTGCCCTAATGTGTCGGCCACATTGAAAATATAATCCACGGTTTCAAAACCCAGCGCCTTGACCGAATTCACCAGGTCCCGGTGATTGGCCACATGGTCTGCCCCCATCTCTTTAACCCACTGCTCGGTTTCCGGCCGGGAAGCCGTGGCAATAACGGTCAGATTGGTCATCTGTTTGGCAATCTGGGTAGTGATAGAACCCACTCCGCCTGCACCACCGATAATCAACAGCGTTTTCTTTTCGGCTGGGCTGACCTTAAGACGGTCAAAGATGGCCTCCCAACCCGTCAACCCGGTCAACGGCATAACCGCAGCTTCAGGGTCTGTCAGGCTGGCAGGGGCCAGAGCTGCGATCCGGTAATCCACGCATTGATACTGGGCATTGGAGCCCTGTCGGGTAACATCTCCGGCATAGAACACACGATCACCAGCACTGAAGCCCTCCACCTTACTGCCTACAGACTGAATAATACCAACAGCGTCGTATCCCATGACTCTTGGTGTTTCCAGTACTTTATCGGAAGCCGCACGTACACGAATTTTCGCATCCGCCGGATTGATTGAGGCGGCACTGACCTTCACCAGTAAATCATGGTCTCCCGGTTCAGGCATGGCCATATCAAACTCAAACAGGCTTTCAGGCTGGTCAACAGGCTGTGACCGGGTGAAACCAATAGCCTTCATGGTCGTCAGTTGAGACATGTTCTTCTCCATTAACATCGATTAGTCGTCGCAAAGCTGGATGTACATCAACCAATAAAGTTGAGTGGTCGCATTTTTACGAATTCCAGCAATGCCTGGCTGTTCTGTTGAAATTGCAGGAAATGTTCACTGCCCAGGTGCTGATCAAGACTCTTGCGGGAACACCATATTTCCTGCATGACAAACAGCCCGTTATCCTCTGAGTCCTGAAAGAGCTCATACTGACAGCACCCTGGCTCTTCCCGGGTAGGCTCCAGAAGCCCCCTCAGCAGGGTTTCCAGGGACTGCTCACAGCCCGGGGCCGCTTTCAATTCGGCCATTAAATGAATCATGGCTTAATACTCACTGATGATCCTGGACTCAGGCCAGCGTGACTTGGGCAAAGCCGCATTGAAGTCCTCTTCGCTGCGATACCCCAGAGGCACAACCACAAGACTGGTGTAACCTTGCTCACGAAGCTCGAATGTTTCATCCAGTACTTTGCTGTCAAACCCTTCAATGGGCACAGCATCAATACCCAGTGTAGAAACTCCCAGCAGTAAAGCGCCAAGGTTCAGGTAAACCTGCTTTTCCATCCAATGGCTGGCGTCTTTCAAGTCATAACGATGCTTGTTAACAAAATAAGAACGCCCATTGTGCTGACCCGTTCTGAACTCTTCTGAGGCAAACCGGCCATCCTGATCTTCAGCGTTCAGCAAATCGGCAAGATAGTGTTCATCAATACCGGTTTTGGCACAGAACACCAGAACATGGGAGGCATTCAGAATCTTTGATTCGTTAAAGGAATAAAACCCCTGGGTAGCCTCGGCAATTCTGGCTTTGCCTTCCTCGCTGCTGGCCAGAATAAAATGCCATGGCTGAACATTGGTACTGGAGGGGCTGAAACGAATCAACTCCCTGACGGCCTGTACCTGCTCCTCAGATAGTTTTTTCCCTGGATTGAAGACCTTTGTGGAATAACGGGATTTGGCCTTTTCAACAATATTCATCACTCCCCCTTTTACTTTAAGTTCATCAAAAATGCGCTGTGGGTATGGAAGACACAATAGCCACAATAGCGTTCGGGAAAAACAGGGGGAGCATTGAAAGGTTTTCAAAAAAAATTTGAAAATACATTGCCAGGCATAAAAAAGCCTGTTGATGTGGAGGCTTGGAGCAGCCATTCACCAACAGGCTCTTCATTTACAAGGTGTGAGTTACCACTGCTCTTATATAGGCTTCAGCAGCTTACAGGGCTGGGTTAAGCCGCATTATATCTGGGATAGTCAGTGTATCCCTGTTCCGTTCCACCAAACAGGGTGGCCGGATCAAGATCTGAAAGGGGCTGGTTATTCTGCAAACGTTCAACCAGATCCGGATTGCCCACAAAGGGTCGTCCAAAAGCGATCAGATCAGCATAGCCTTCCTCCAGAATCCAGTTGGCTCTCTCCAGGTCATACCGTCCTGCCACAATAATGGTATTACTGAACACTTCCCTCAGGTCTTTTCTAAATTGCAAAGGAATGGTGGGAGCATCCTCCCAGTCAGCTTCAGAGAGGTGCATGTAGCCAATATTCCGGCGCTGTAATTCTCTGGCGGCTTCCAGAATAGTGGGAACAATATCCGGGCAATTCATATCCTTGAAGGTCACAAAAGGCGCCAGGCGTACACCCACCTTATCGGCTCCAATTTCAGCAATCACTGCATCCACCACTTCCAACAGGAAGCGAATCCGGTTTTCCCGACTACCGCCGTATTGGTCCGTCCGGTGGTTGGAGTTTGTCCTGAGAAACTGGTCAACCAGGTAACCATTGCCACCATGAATTTCAACACCGTCGAACCCGGCTGCCACTGCCTTCCTGGCTGCGAAGGCAAAATCACCAACCACCCGCTGAATATCCTCTTCGGTCATGGCTCTGGGTTCAACACAGTCGATCATTTGCCCCTGCCCCTGCTCATCGGCAATCCAGACCTGAGTGTCCACCGGCTTTAATGCAGAGGGCGCCATGGGGGCACTGCCCTTCTGGAACACTGGGTGAGAAACACGCCCTACATGCCAGAGCTGGTTGAATATTCTGCTCCCTTTTTCATGCACCGCATCGGTCACTTTTTTCCAGCCCACCTGCTGAGCCTCTGTGTAAACCCCCGGTGTGAAGGAATACCCCTGGCTGTCATCGGAAATCTGGGTTGCTTCCGAAATAATCAATCCGGCACTGGCACGCTGGGCGTAGTAGTCGGCCATCATTGTATTTGGAATATTTCCGGGCTGGGAGGTCCTGGCCCGTGTCATGGGCGCCATTACCACCCGGTTACTCAGCTGCATGCCCTGTACCTGGGCTGACTCAAATAGCTTGCTCATAAACGCTCTTTAGAATATTTGATTCATCTTCTGAAACCAGGCCAACCCCAACTGCTGGTCTGGCAATTATTGATTCCGTGGGAAGATAATAAAGTGAAAATGTTCTTATTCCATTCAGGCAAGCCTGAAATCAATATTTGAAATAAATGAATAATGTCTACTCGTAGGCACATTTACACTCGTGGCTATGGATTTTCTCTCGCCAACCGTTTAAAAAAGACACTGGACGTATGGAGAGAGCCTTATTCAGCACCATAAGCTGAGGGCTGAAGTCCGGAAATAACCACAAAAACAAAAGGGAATTTGTCGTGAAATATACCGTTAAAGCGGGTGACAGTCTGTCTGGAATTGCCCGGCAGTTTTATGGTGACCCTTCAAAATACACCCTGATTGCAGAAGCGAATGCGATTGATGACATTAACCGTATCCAGGTTGGCAGCTCCCTGGATATTCCTGGTTTTGTTGAAAGCTCAAACAATGAAGCGTCTCTGCTTTCAGGCTCTGACGACGTCATAACTACAGGTATAACCGCCAGCCAGCTTCAAGCCATTATGCCAGCCATGCGTGATGCTGATGCCTCCAGGTTTTCGTCACCATTAACCAGTGGCATGTTGACCAGCGACATCAATACCCCTTTGCGACAAGCCCATTTTATCGCCCAACTGGCCCATGAAAGCGGCAGTTTTAAATGGCTTTCTGAAAATCTGAATTACAGCGCCAAAGCCCTGAGAGCGGTATTTGGCAAATATTTCACCACCAACGACAGTGCCCGAAGTTATGCCCGTCACCCCGAAGCCATTGCCAACCGGGTATACGCCAACCGAATGGGAAATGGCCCGGAAAACTCCGGTGATGGCTGGCGGTACCGGGGGCGTGGACTGATTCAACTGACGGGCAGGGATAATTACCAGAAACTGTCCGACAGCTGCAGTACTGATTACTTAGGAAGACCGGAACTGCTGGAGTCAGAGCCGGAAGACGCTGTCCGGGCAGCCTGCTGGTTCTGGGACTCCAGAAACCTGAACCAGTACGCGGACCAGGATGACCTCAGGGCCATCACCCGGCGAATCAACGGGGGCTACAACGGAATCGAAGAGCGACAGCAGTTCCTTGAGAGCGCCAAATCCGTTCTGGGTATTTGACAATACAGCACTCCTGGGCATCAGCGTGCTCGTCTCAGGAGTATAAAAAAGACAACAAGAAGGACTGAAACATGCCAAACGTGTTAAGCACTGCATTTTTAGTGGCCGTGCTGTCAGGCACTGCTGCCTATCTTATATACGCCGCCAAAGACTCCATCAAACAGCTTCCCATTTTCAAAATAAAACAGGCGTGGCAGTGCCTGCAGTCCTTCGAACAGCACTTGGTCAAAGCGGGTGTCATTCTCTTCCTTCCCATTCCCGTCATTAAAAACCATGTACTGGCCACCACCTACCTGATGGAATTTCTGGTTGAGTTTCTACCCGCCCTTGCCAGTGCCATGTTGATTACCGGGGTACTGGCTCTGATTCGTGAGCTGCACCTGGAATCCATGAAACCCTGTAGCAAAAAGGACTGACCACTCAGGCTGGCCCCCTGCCAGACCTGAACCCATCAAAGGGAACTGGAGACTCATAATGGCTTATTCCCACATCCGCTTTATTGCCTATAACACCCCCACCATCGCCATGAAGAAAACGGGGACTGTCGAATATGAGGTTCCGGCAGAAGGGCTGCTGGATCACAGCGCACTAGTGAAACTCTTTACCGGCTTTCCTGAAATGAAAGTCGCTGCCGGCCTGGTAGACACAGAAGCGGCGTCCAATCAGGGCAAGCCGGACACGCTGGTGAATTTAAAAGGCCAGCCGGAATCCCTGAAAATCATCAAAAGCGATGCCGATCTCCATGCCCGGCTCCAGCGACTGCTGGTAACCCTTGAGCTGGCAGTGACCACTTTGAAGTACCGCAAGGACATTAAGAAAGACGGTGTCCTGAACCTGTTTGTAGCACCGGAATTTTATTTTCGCCCTCCCGCAGAACCGCGGGCATACTCCGGTGCGGTCTATTCGGCTATTGGTGACGTATTGGGGCAGACCATCAGTGCCAGCCCGGCCCTGGAGCACTGGCTGGTCATCCCCGGAACCATTATGTGGTATCGGGATACCTGGTCCCTGTCTGGCGACAAGTGGCGTATAGATCAGAATACCGCCCTGGTGATTAACGGCGATGAGGGCTTTATGGGGGGCAGGCTGGTAGAGAAAATGCGCCCCTCCCGCATTGACGGAGTCCCCTCCCAGCGGCTTCCCAAAGAGAAGGATGTGAAAGAGCTGAATTTTGACGGTGACTGGATGGACCGTGCGGAATTCTACCGGCGCACCGCCATGTGGACCTCCATTAAAGACCACATCATTGAATTTGGCGGGCTGCGCATTGGTACGGAAATCTGTGCGGATCACAGTGTATTGAAGATGTACCCGGACCAGACAAAAGACATCCATGCCCAGTTACTCATTTCCTGTGGCATGCCCCTTCGACCCGCCAACATTGTCGCCAAACCCGGCGGCTTTGCCATGCGCTGCGATGGTCACTATGGTTCCGGCATACGCAAGGATCTGCGCCAGGTGCTTTATTATAAATCGGGCACAGAGGACAATGGTGCCAACCGCTGGGACTCCTCTTCCAGTGCCGAGGTCAACCCTTCCAATTTGACCATGACCAAGCTGAAAAGCATCAGTCCTTTTATTGAGCATTCCCTGCCCTTTACCAAAAAGCACCCCCTTTACTGGAAGGAACCGACCACATCGGATTCCAAATACTGGGATGACTACCAACAGGGCATCAGTTTTTTTGACCCTATGACGGTTAAATCGTAACCCGCGAATAAACAGCCATGAGCGGATAAACAGCCATAAGCGGAAAATGCCGCTCACCCGAAACCATGCAAATGGACACTGCAAAAAAAACAGTGGCATTTTCATAATAAAAAACTCAGGGGTTGTAATGGATTTTTCAGCACTTCAAAGCCTGTTCAGCATCAAAAACAAAACCATCAGTCGAAAAACTCTGACACTGAAAAGCACTGACTTTCCAGACTCTGTCAAAACCTTCTTTACCGCCGGTTTCGATAACCGGAGTTTGAATATAAGCCAGCTGAAACTGGTCAAAAATGATGGGAAAGAACGGCAAATCATTATCGAAGGCGCCTCATCCTTTCTGAATGTGCCCAATACAAAAACCACAATTCAATGCTGGATTGATAATAGCGGTCAGGTGCAGTTAGTCGCCTCTTTTGCTCTGCTGGGGGCCAACCCCGGCCCCAACGACTGGTGTTTCTCAAAAAGTTTTCCCGACCTGCCAAGGGTAGCGGACGACACTCAATATAGCCTGTTCGACCGGGAAACCGGAGAGAAATGGCAACCCACCCGGGTGCCTCTGGATGATTACGACTTCTTTAATGCCTCTTTCGTGGTGTCCAGTTCAACGGTCACAGACCCTGTCAGCCAGCGGTCACTGTTACCGGGGATTAATTTTATCGCCATGGTTCGCCCCACCGGGCCAGTAGCCATTGCCGCCAACGCATTTCAAGTCACCAGGGAACTCCCGGTCACCGGACAGATTCGCTTACCGGTTCAGGGAGAAACACCCAGCCAGCTGCGCACCCGGTTCATGGAAAACGGAGACAACTTCCTGTTTCCCTGGAGCGTAAAGAGTCAATTTGGCCCTGATTCAGGTGAGCGCGGCCTTCCGGGAATCCTGCTCAGCATTGAGACCAGCATAGGTGCCAGCCTCGGTCAAAAAGCCGTTGAAATAAACGCCGATGGACTGCAGGTATACACGCCCATCAGTGACAGCTGGGTGCTTAATGACACCAATCCCGCTTTCCGTCCGGTCCAGGGGTTCACTGGATCGGTCAACCTGCCCAAAGCCAATATCAGCACCCGGATCAGTCTGCCCTTTGAGCCGGGGATTCCCCAGTGGTTTGGTGTTGCGGAATGTGAAGGACTCTCCCTGGGTAATCTATCCGATATGTCTGGGATCAGTGGCTCCAAAGACGGGTTTCTAGGGCACCTGCCAAAAGAGTTGAAAAAACTGGGCAAGGCACTGGGAAAACTGGAGCTCTCCGGCTTCAGTGTTCTGGTGGACTACAGCAACCCTACGGCCATCCAGGTAGAGGAAATAACCGCCGTAATCGGCATGCCGGAATTGAACTGGCAAATCTGGCCCAATCGTTTTTCCCTGACAGGCATCACCTGCACCTTCATTGTCAGCGACCCATTTCCCACATCAGCCAGCTCCAGCAACCGCACCGTTGAAACCCGGATGACAGCACAGATGTTGCTGGGTAATACTCCCTGCCGGGTCACCGCCAGCTCCCGGGACGGCTTTACCCTTTATGCCCAGATGGACTCTGGCTATGCCATTCCCCTGGGGCAATTGCTGAAACAACAGGCGCCGGATATTCCCGTGCCCGCCAAAATGACCATCAGTACACTCCAGCTGGCCGTGAAGCCCGGAAAATCCTACTCCATGGCCATGGCTTTTGATGGCAAAGACGGGAACTTTCCCATTACCATTGGCCCGGCCACACTCCAGGTAGATGATGTCTCCCTATTCGTCGCCTACAACCAGGGGCAAGGTTTCAGTGGTTCAGTCAGTGGCAAGATGATGTACCGGGATAATGTCCTGAGGGTATCCTACGACACTCCCGGGGATATTCTTATTTACAGCTTTATCCCTGAAACCTCCCTGGGCGACATTCTGGAAACCTTCACCGATGGCGAACTCTCCCTGCCCAGGTCATTCGATCTGAAGCTGAAAAACAACGTCGTACAAATTCAAAAAGCAGGCAATGACGGTACCTTCATACTGGTCACCGAGGTGGAAGAGTTCGGGACGCTGGCCCTTCAGATAGGCAAACAAACCGGGCAGTGGGGCGCTGCCTTTGGGCTGGTGCTCAATGAGCCCAGGCTGTCCAGTCTGCCCGGACTCAAGGCGCTCAAGGTGATTGACGACAGACTGACGCTGTCTCAACTGACCCTGCTGGTCTCCAGTTTCGACAACCCCTCTTTCTCTTTCCCGGAGCTGTCAGCCTTTAACACCCCGGCCCTGAGCAGTTCTTCCATTCCGATGCCGGCCAGTGGCGGCGTTGTTAAAGGGTTTAATGCCCACGCCCTGTGGGAGCTGGATACCGGACGCAAAGACATGAAACTGCTGCGCCAGATACTGGGGCTGAACCCCAGTTTGCAGGTTACCGTCCAGATTGCTGAAAACCCGGCCGATGCCACCCGGGTATTCACTTCCATCAGCACCCAGCTGTTAGGTAAGCACCCATTGAGTGCCCAGTTTGGCTGTATGACAGAAAAAGGCAATGTATCCCTGTTCCTGGCTGGCCAGCTGACGGTAAAAATCCAGAAGCAGCCAGTCAATTTCAATATGGCCATGAGCCTGCTTCCTTCCGGAATCTATTTTGCCGGGTCGGCCACCGGCACCATCAACTTTGGTAACGTCAAGCTCAGTAACATGGGGCTGGCCATGGGCGTGAACTGGAGCGGCATTCCCAGCCTGGGCATTGCCGCACAGATCGACACCAGCAGCTTCAGCTCCTCCATTGCCGTTATTGTTGACTCCACAGATCCGTCCAAAAGCGTGCTGGCAGGCTCGGTCAGCCAGCTGAGCCTGGCGGATGTCACCAGAGAGTTTGCCAAAGTCACCCGCCTTCCCAAAGAGATCAACAATACCTTCCGCTCCATCAAGCTGCGGGCCGTCCGGACCTTTACCATTAATCCCAAAACCACAGCGGCCCTGGATGAAAAAGATCACGCCGCGGTGTCAGAAGCCTTTGGTGCTGAAGGTGTCTCCCTTTCTGCCAGCGAATCCATGCTGCTGATCGTGGTCAGAAAAAAAGGGCGTATCTGGAGCCTGACTGATATGGCGGAAGGCATGCGTCACTATACGGTCACTCTGAAGGGCAACACGCTTGAGGCGGCCATCACACCTCAGATCTACATTGCCCCCACCGGTGCCCGCATGGGTGAGCTGACCTTTACCCAGGGCTACTTTCTGTCCGGCTGCCTGCAGATTCTTGGCCAGCGCTGGTCCACCCAGGTGGAAATCAGTGACAGAAAGGGGATTGCGGCCACTTCTTATATGGATAAGCCCCTGCAAATAGCCAGTAAAGATTTCTTCCGGTTCAGTGATTACGACAATAAAAAAGGGCCTTTAATAAGCCTGTCGTCGTTTAATCAGCCAAAACATGAAATCCCTGCCCTGCGCAAACCCCATATGGCACTCAGCGGCCGCCTGCGCCTGATGGGCCAGGAATCGGCAGCCCTTGCCAATATCACCACCAAAGGGGTGGATATTATTGTAGAGTCCGATACCACCATTACCCTGAAAGAAAGCTTTCTTTCCGGTCGATACGACCTGGACTGGAAAATCGCCGGCTCACTGGGATCCCCCACCGATCTGTTTCTGAGCGGTGCCATCAACTTTGTGCTGACGGGGCGATTTGAGCTGGCCAAACTGCTCAACGTCAAAGCCGACCTGGGCAAGCTGAAAGTGAACACCCAAGTCAAGGCCGACACGGAAATGGGCTACCAGAACAACAAAGCCTACATTGAGCTGGATGGCCGATTCGCCTTCGCAGGCAACCGTTTTTCTTTCAACCTGGAAGCAGATGCCAGCAATGCCCAGATGGCCAAACTGGGAAAACAGGTGCTGAATGAAATCAAAACTGTGGTCACGGCACTGTACGATACCGCAGAAGAGTGGCTAGATGCTCTGGACAGCGGTGCCGTGGAACTGTCCAAAGCGGCTGGCGCTGTGGGAAAAGCGCTGAAAACCGGCTACAAACAAAGCGCCAGGGAGGCCAGCCAGTTACTGAAAAAAACCGGAAGAACCGCAGACCAGATTGGCAACGAATTGAAAAACGGATTTGCCACCGGCGCCCAGGAAGCCATCAAACTTCTGGGAGAAGTCGGGTTCAAAGCCAACGACATTGGCAGTGTAGCTAGAAAAACTTACAAACAGAGCGCTGCCCAGGCCACCAGATTGCTGAAAAATGCGGGCCACAGCGCCGATGACCTGACCCGCATGCTGAAAGGCGCATACGGCAGCTCCAACGCCACCGTGGCCAAAAACCTGAAAGCCGTTGGCCACAGTGCCCAGACCGTAGCCAAATCCCTGAAGGCTGTCAGCAAGGCAACCCCTGCCAGTATTGCCAGAGACCTGAAGTCTGCAGGCCTTCGGGCAGACGACATAGGAAAAGCCCTGAAAGGCATTGGCCAGAGCGATGAGGCGGTGGGAAAACTCCTTAAAGGGGCAGGGTTTGCCGTCAAGGATGTGTCCAAAGTTCTGAAAAACACCCTGAAGGTTGATTCGGAAAAAGCCGCCAAATACCTTCGAAAAGCCGGATTTGGATCAAAAGATATCGCCAAAATGCTGCGGGCCGGAGACCTTTGGGACAGAAGCCATAAAGGCGTAGCCAAGTGTCTGAAGAAAGCCGGATACGGAAAAGGCACCGTCAAAAGCGCCATGAAAGCCGCCGGTATCGCCAAAAAGAAAATTAACGATGCCCTGGGCTGGTTGAAGTGGTAATAACTTAGCGCAGCTATAAGGCTATAACATGTAGTAGTTCAGACCTGATCTGACAGTCACCGATTTTTCAGAGGGTGTCTGTCAGGTCAAATTCAGGCTACAAATTTTTCCTTCCAGATCTCTTTGCCATCTATCAGAGTTTCCATTGGCGTTCTT
>NZ_JBLYZI010000074.1:0-28640 GCF_057680865.1 Endozoicomonas sp. Z74 | reverse complement strand
CCGGAAATACCTTGTGCATCACCGGCAATGGGTGAGGGCGGCAGAGTTTTATGGAGGACACCGATCTGCTCTGGGGACATCATGGGTATGGACTTCAGGATGTCTTGGAATTGCTGAGGTTTCATGGCTGGAACTCCACTTTACACGACAATTCTCATGCTCAGGGAGTATAGACCATGTTAGCAACATTTAATTTGAACAGCGCCAGAAGCCATTGAAATATTCGTACACTGAAAAAACTTGAAAATCATCGACGATAATAAAAAACCCAACCAAATCAGTAAAATGGCTGGGATTTCCGTTTACGCTCCCTTGCGAATAATTTTGAAATTATTCCAGGCTTGGGAAGTGGGCATCACTTCCAGGCTATTGATATTAATATGAGCAGGCTGCCTGGACAGCCAGAGAATAATATCGGCAATATCTTCAGGCTGAAGGGCATTGGTTCCTTTATACAGGGCATCGTACTTTTCCTGATCCCCCTTGAACCGCACCAGTGAAAACTCACTCTCACACAATCCAGGCTCCAGGCTGGTGACCCTGACACCGGTACCCGCAAGGTCACAGCGCAGATTCCGTGAAAACTGGGCTACAAAGGCTTTGCTAGCCCCATAAACATGACTCCCCGGATAGGGCCAGCTACCCGCTATAGAGGCCAGGTTGATAATGGTGGCCCTGGGCTGCTGTTTCAACAGAGGCAGCAGGCAGTGAGTGACATTCACTAGTCCTGTGACATTGGTGTCAATCATAGTGTGCCAGTCCTGAAGGCTGGCCTCATCCGCAGGGCCTGACCCAAGCGCCAACCCCGCATTGTTGACCAGCACCTCAATATTCTTGAAGGCGTCGGGAAGGCTGACAACCATGTCCATAACAGCTTCGTTATCACGAACATCCAGTGTTACTGTATGTACCGAAACCCGGGATCTCAACTCTTCAGCCAGTTTCGTCAGTCTTTCGGTTCTCCGCCCGGTGATGATCAGCGGGTAGCCGTTCTCGGCAAAAAGCCGGGCGCTGGCCAGCCCAAAGCCTGACGTGGCGCCAGTTATCAATACAGTTCCTGGTTGATAACAGGTGTTCATAAACTCCCCCTTTGAAAACGCATTTGATCCAAAAAACAATTCTCTATTGTACGCTTATCTGGCCTTTCTATGGACATATACTGACAACCGCTCCCCGGTAACTACTTCATACGTTACTCTACCTCCTGCTAATACTTTTGTTGCGCTTCGCTATGCGAAGCAGCAACCTACTGCATTTCAGAATTTGTAGAAAAATGTTGTAAAACCTCAAGGTTGGGCAACTTTAACGTAGGTTGCTGCTGAACGTAGTGAAGCGCAACTGAAAAGACACAGAAGCGATCAGAGCCTGGTCATCAGAGGCCATCCCGTCCATATACTGGCAACTGCTCCCTGCGTTGCCAGCATACAGGCCATCCATGGCCATAAAAAAACCGGAGCGGGTGAAGGCTCCGGTTTTCGTTGGATCAAAGGTTGAGTCAGGGGCAATCAGCCACCAAAGTCATCCAGAAGGATGTTCTCTTTTTCAACACCCTGATCTTCCAGCATTTTGATCACTGCAGCATTCATCATGGGTGGTCCACACATGTAGAACTCGCAGTCTTCAGGAGCCGCATGATCCTTCAGGTAGTTATCAAACAACACCTGATGGATAAAGCCGGTCTTGCCTTCCCAGTTGTCCTCGGGCAGAGGATCGGAAAGCGCCAGATGCCAGGTAAAGTTCTCATTCTCTTCAGCCAGTTTGTCAAACTCTTCCACATAGAAGGCTTCACGGAGGGAACGGGCACCGTACCAGAAAGAGATCTTCCGGGTAGACGACAGACGCTTGAGCTGGTCAAAGATATGGGAGCGCATGGGTGCCATACCGGCACCACCACCCACAAATACCATCTCATTGCCGGTCTCCTTGGCAAAGAACTCACCAAAGGGTCCGTATACGGTCATCTTGTCACCGGGCTTCAGGTTAAAGACGAAAGAGGACATCTTGCCCGGGGCAAAATCGGTTCCCGGAGGCGGTGACGCGATCCGGATGTTGAACTTCAACAGCCCTTTCTCTTCCGGGTAGTTGGCCATGGAGTAAGCCCGAATAGTCGGCTCGTCCACTTTGGAAACGTACTTCCACTGGTCAAATTTGTCCCAATCCCCACGATACTCTTCCTGAATATCGAAGTTCTTGTACTCAACGGTATGGGCAGGGCATTCCAGCTGGACATAACCACCGGCACGGAAGTTAACATCCTCACCTTCAGGCAGCTTCAGCACCAGTTCCTTGATAAAAGTGGCGACGTTGTCGTTGGAAACAACTTCACACTCCCACTTCTTGACGCCGAAGAGTTCCTCTTCAACCTCAATTTCCATATCCTGCTTGACCGCCACCTGGCAGGACAGGCGCCAGCCTTCCTTCTCTTCACGCTTGGTGAAGTGGGCACGCTCGGTGGGCAGCATCTCACCGCCTCCGGAAAGCACCTTGCACTTACACTGGGCGCAGGTACCACCGCCGCCACAGGCGGATGGCAGGAATACCCCGGAGTCGGACAGCGTCGTCAGAAGCTTTCCGCCCGCAGCAGTGGTCACCGCTTTTTCAGGATCTTCGTTGATCCCGATGGTCACATCACCGGTACTGACCAGTTTCGAGCGTGCTGCCAGAATCACCACCACCAGTGCAAGCACGATGATGGTGAACATGGCAACGCCATAGATCACATTTAAATCCATATCGTTCCAATCTCCTTACAGCTGAACGCCAGAGAATGACAGGAAACCCAGCGACATCAGGCCCACTGTAATGAAGGTGATGCCCAGACCACGCAGCCCCGGAGGCACGTCACTGTACTTGAGCTTTTCACGGATACCAGCCAGGGCAGCAATGGCCAGTGCCCAGCCAACACCCGCACCAAATCCATACACGACCGATTCACCCACATTGTAATCACGCTGAACCATGAACAGAGAAGCTCCCATAATGGCGCAGTTTACGGTGATCAGTGGCAGGAACACCCCCAGGGCGTTATAAAGAGCCGGAACAAACTTATCCAGAAACATTTCCAGAATCTGTACCAGGGCAGCGATAACTCCGATAAAAGTAATCAGTCCCAGGAAGCTCAGATCGATGCCCGCCACCAGGGCGCCATCTTTCAGGATGTTCTGATAAATGATGGTATTGATGGGTACAGTAATGGTGAGCACCGCAATAACGGCAACCCCCAGTCCCAGAGCCGTTTTCACCTGTTTGGAAACGGCCAGGAAGGTACACATACCCAGGAAGAAAGCCAGTGCCATGTTTTCCACGAACACCGCTTTCACAAAGAGTGAGATGAAATGTTCCATGGCTTAGTGGGCCTCGCTGAATTTAGTGTTGGGCGCAATCTTGAATTCCGCCTCTTCAACCTGTTCCGGCTTCCAGCTGCGAATGGCCCAGATCAGCAGACCGATCAGGAAGAACGCACTGGGCGCCAGCAGCATCAAACCGTTGGGTACATACCAGCCGCCGTTGTTGATGGTGGGCAGAATCTCCACACCAAACAGGTTGCCGGCACCAAACAGTTCACGGAAGAACGCCACAATCAGCAGCACCGCACCATAACCAAGACCGTTACCAAAACCGTCCAGGGCAGACAGTTTCGGACCGTTCTTCATGGCAAAGGCTTCCGCACGACCCATAACGATACAGTTGGTAATGATCAGGCCCACGAATACAGACAGCTGCTTGGAGATGTCATAGGCATAGGCTTTCAGGATCTGATCCACCACAATAACCAGGGACGCAATGACCGTCATCTGACAGATAATACGAACACTGTTAGGTATGTGGTTGCGAATCAGGGATACCGCCAGGTTGGAACAGGTGGTCACACCGATGACCGCCAGCGCCATAACCAGACTCACCTGCATGCTGGTGGTCACCGCCAGGGCCGAACAGATCCCCAGGATCTGCAGGGTGATCGGGTTATTTTTTACGACCGGTTCCAGCAGGATATCTTTGGTCTTCTCAGACATTATGCATCCCCCGCTTTAAGGTTATTCAGGAACGGCTTAAAGCCATTTTCACCCAACCAGAACTTGATCAGGTTTGTGACCCCATTACTGGTCAGTGTGGCACCGGCCAGACCGTCCACCTGGCTGACCGCCTTGGGACTGGCTGGGTCCACTGCCCCTTTGATCAGCCCGAGAGCGACATCACCCTCACTGCCATAGACCTTCTTGCCAGGCCATTTGGCTTTCCAGATGGGGTTGTCCACTTCACCACCGAGTCCGGGGGTTTCCGCCTGGTCGAAGAAGCCAAAGCCCTTGACGGTATCCAGGTCCTTCTCAAGGGCCATGAAACCGTACATGGTGGACCACAGACCATAGCCGTGTACTGGCAGAACCACGGTTTCAATCTTGCCGTTCTTTTCAACCAGATAGACTTTCGCTACATCGGCCTGACGCTTGATGCCCGCAATGTCCTGGGCCCCGGCCAGTGCCTTGGAGGCTTTCGGGTCCTTGGCCGCATTGCGCTGATCGTATTGATCCACCGTCAGACCTTCAGAGGTCTTGTCAATGAACTTTCCGGTTTTCAGATCCACCAGACGGGGCTTCACCTGTTCATACAGTTTGGCCACTTCACCTTTATTCAAGGATCGTGCGTCCTGGGTAAGACCGGAAATATTCAGAATGTTACGCTGGACATCCAGCACCACATTCTCCTGCTGGGCTGGTTTGAGAAACACCGCCGCCGCAGACACCATAATGGAGCACACCAGCGACAGTAGAACTGTGACCAGCAGCGTCTTCTTAATCGTATCGTTTCCCATCAGGCCCGAGCCTCCCGACGCTTGATATTGGCCTCTACCACAAAGTGGTCAATCAAAGGCGCAAACAGGTTGGCAAACAGAATGGCCAGCATCATACCTTCCGGGTAAGCCGGATTGACGGTACGAATCAGGATCACCATCACACCAATCAGCGCACCATAGAACCAGCGGCCGGTGTTGGTCATGGACGCCGATACCGGGTCCGTGGTCATGAAAATCAGACCAAAGGCAAAGCCACCCAGCACCATGTGCCAGTACCAGGGCACCATGAACATGGGGTTGGTTTCTGAACCAATCAGGTTGAACAGGGTTGCGGTAGCGATCATGCCCAGCATGGTGCCGGCCACGATTCTCCAGGAAGCAATTCCGGTTACCAGCAGAACAGCACCACCGATAAAGATCGCCAGAGTGGAGGTTTCACCAATGGAACCCTGCATCACACCCAGGAAGGCCTGCATCCAGCTCAGGGAGTGCTGCAGCGCTTCCACACCACCCTGCTGGGCAATGCTCAGGGCCGTTGCTCCGGAGAAGCCGTCCACTGCCGTCCATACCAGGTCACCGGAAATCTGTGCCGGATAGGCAAAGAACAGGAAGGCCCGTCCGGTCAGTGCCGGGTTCAGGAAGTTCTTGCCGGTTCCCCCGAAGACTTCCTTACCGATCACCACACCAAAGGAGATACCCAGGGCTACCTGCCACAGGGGAATGCTCGGTGGCACAATCAGGGCAAACAGGATGGAGGTAACAAAGAAGCCTTCGTTGACTTCATGGCCACGGACAATGGCAAACAGCACTTCCCAGAAGCCGCCCACAAAGAACGTCACCGCATAAACGGGCAGGAAATAAACCGCACCATAAATCATGTTATCCCACAGGCTGGCCGGATCATGACCTGCCAGCATGCCAATCAGCATTCCGTGCCAGTCAGCGGGCGCTGCCAGTCCACCGGCAATGGCGGTATTGGCCTGGAAGCCAACGTTCCACATGCCGAAGAACATGGCCGGAAAGGTACACAGCCAGACGATGCCCATCATCCGCTTCAGGTCGACGGCGTCACGAACATGGCTGGTGTTGTGGGTTTTATCCGCAGGGGTGTAGAGCAGCGTATCTGCCGCTTCAAACAGCGCATAAAATTTTTCGTATCTACCGCCCTTGACGAAATGGGGCTCCATCGAGTCAAGGAGTTTTCTTAATGCCTTCACTGATCAGCCCTCCAGCTCAATACGGGTCAGGTTGTCACGCAACAGTGGACCGTACTCATATTTGCCGGCGCAAACATAAGAACACAGAGCCAGGTCTTCCTCTTCCAGTTCCAGCGCACCCAGCTTCTGGGCGGTGTCGGTATCACCGACAATAATAGCGCGCAGTAACTGAGTCGCCAGAATATCCAGGGGCATCACTTTTTCGTACTGGCCCACTGGAACCATGGCGCGCTCACCACCATTGGTGGTGGTGGTAAAGTTAAACAGACGCTTGCTGCTCAGAGCTGACGTCAGCACTTTCAGCACTGAGTGACGGTCCACGGTGGGGTTAACCCAACCCAGGAACAGACGCTCATCGCCTTCTTCCAGAACCGACACCTGATTGTGGTAACGCCCCAGGAAGGCAAACGGCCCGTTGGCGGTACGACCACCAAAAACGGAGCCGGAAATCGTACGATTACTGCCCGCTTTCAGTTCACCGGCACAGAGTTCATCGGTGTTTGCCCCAAGACGGGTGCGAACCAGACGTGGTTTTTCAACCTGAGGACCTGCCAGAGAGACCACACGATCCGTAAACAGCTGGCCGGAGGTGAACAGTTTGCCAACCGCAATCACATCCTGATAGTTGATCTGCCAGACGCTTTTGGTAGCAGAAACCGGGTCAAGAAAGTGGATATGGGTGCTGGGCAGTCCCGCCGGGTGAGGGCCGGAGAACTCTTCAGACGTGGCAATACCCGCAGGGATGTTGGCCCCGGGCGCCTTGCACAGATAGATTTTACCGCCACTGAGCTTGCCAAGGATATTAATGCCCTGTTCAAAAGCTTCCGCCTGCTCCTGAATCACGGGTTCCGGATTGCCAGCAAGGGGATGAGTGTCGATGGCCGTTACAAAAATAGACGCAGGACGTGTGCCCAGTGCCGGCACCTTGCTGAATGGCCGGGTTCTGAGAGAGGTCCAGAGGCCAGACTCATTCATCAAAGCTTCAACCTGATCAGCCGTCAGCCCAGCCAATTCATCCGCCTGATAAGCAGTGAAAGACTCGTGCTCTTCGTTGCCGTCCACATCGATCACGACGGATTGCAGCACCCGTTTTTCACCACGGTTAATGGCTGCAATGGTACCGCCGGCCAGAGCGGTGTACCGGATACCCGGTGTTTTCTTATCGGTAAAGAGCAACTGCCCTTTTTTGACTCGATCTCCCACAGCAACCGCCATTGTGGGCTTCATACCCACATAGTCAAAGCCGACAACGGCGACAGAACGAACAGTCCTGCCTTCCGAAATGCTTTGTTCAGGCGATCCTGAGATCGGGAGATCCAGCCCCTGTTTGATTTTGATCATACCTTTCGCCTAATCAATCAAGTTGAGGTCAGGAACAACCCGTCTCTCCGGTGATACGGCTGCACTGAAAGGAGGGCTTCAGCCCCTTTTCCGGTCAGAGTTGAACGCACTTCAGAAGCGTTGAACACTGACCGCAAGAGCCTGACGAATCCCGGAACACTGAACAGCAACCACCGAGGCCAGGGAAGGTGTCTGGCTGCGCAGGGCGAAAACCCCGAGCAACTGGGCTTCGAAGCAAAGTAGCAAGCGCACCCAGGTGACCATACCCTGTTCTCCAGTGTTACAACTGCTGCTGTGAATCCGGCAACCTTCGGGCTACCCGTTCAGACACAGAAAAAATCCTGCTTCAGTTAAAGCAAGATTCCCGTGGGCAAAGATAGACACGCGTCGTTAAGTGAGAACTGGTGTTCCTCTTTTTCAGCCGAAGCATGATCGGAAAATCCGTACCTGAGCCTTATCCGCAACATCACCGATGAAAATGGTGGCGCAATTATAAAGACACTGAGGGGGATATGCCATACTCAACCCCCAGTTATTGACAGCAAAGCCCAGTCAGCATGAACAAAAGAGCCCACCTTGCGCGGAAACCTCGCTGCTTCCGCCATTACAAAGGAACGACTCAGGCTATTTTATCAAGCATCTTGCCATCAGCCTGTTGCCTGCTGTTTTCACCACTGTCTCACCCCGGAAACAACTGCGACATATGCCAAGAAAAGATCGACGAGGAAAGCCCACGGTCGACTCTTGAGTGCAAGCACTGCTTCCATGATGAATGCATAAATCCCTTTGAAATTGCACCTGCATGCCCAGCCTGTTTATTACAAAATATAGGAATAGAAACTCCAGAGAACACCCACATGATCTTGAGTGTTTGGAAATCAGCTGCTGGCCATAAACTACAAGCAACTAAAGAAAAGGTTTCTGCAGCAGCTAAGAGGGTCTCTTTAGCAAAGAGCCATGTCATTTTTCTCCAGGAACTCCTCCTCTATGAAACACTGCCTGAAGAGGAAAGGTCACTCATCTCTTTTGGCGAGACAACCAAAGCACTTATGTCATTAGGAGAAGCAATAGTATGCATTCCCGGCCAACCATCCTCCTTACTCCTAACCTTTAACTCACGCCAGTCAGCAGCATTCACTCTCTCTAACCTGGTCGATATGGTACAACAGCCACCAACGCTATCACCCAATCTCTATGACCTGCTTAACAGAGCAAAACAACACCTGGAAAAAGAAGAAAAACAACTTGCGGATTTAAAGAAAAAGCAAAGACAGGATGAGCAGGCTCTTAAGAAGTGGACAAAAAAGATCCAAAGCTCACCCCATACCTCTGATCAATGAGTACTCAGCTCAAGCACAAATACAGCGGCAAAATCCACACTCAAATCTCACCGGCCTCCCCTTCAACTTTCAAACTCTGTCAGCATCCCCAGAAAATAATCATCCAGCCCATTCTGCCACTGCTCCCTGACCTCTCCGGACTGGCGGGTACGATCACACTGACCTTGGTACTCACGACCGGACAGCCCTGAAAAATAGGCCGAATCAGACTGACAGAACTGAGTCAGCCCCTGCAGATAACCAGCCCGATACTGACTGACCGCTTGAGGATCTGAAGCTTCGCCTCCAACAGCCAGCTCATTCAAATCCGTCGCTCCTTTTACGGGCCACCCCATCTGCCCATCCCGGACACCAAGCGCCTGCCACTGCCCGTTCTGGGCCATTTCCTGCTGCGATGGCATGGACGTGCATCCTGTCAAAATGATCACCAACCCCATCACCAAGGATTTCGTTTTCATTGCCTTCCCTCTCTGTCCGTCAATGGTTCTGCTTGAGTGTACCCTCATATCACCAGAATATGTGTAAGCAAACAGTAAATCCAAAGAAAGAGACTTGCAATTCAAACATTTCTATGAATTACGGAATAACTTTTCTGCTTGCCGTCGAAAAGAGTCGAAAGAAATTATCACTGGTCTGCAGGCCGATATCCTCCAGAGACACTTCCTTCAACCCGGCTATAAAGCGGGCCACCTCCACAACAAAGCGGGGCTCATTGGCTTTACCCCGATGGGGAACCGGGGCCAGGTAAGGGGAATCCGTCTCTATCAACAGTCGATCCATGGGCACATACTTCACCACCTCACGAAGCGCCGAGGCATTGCGGAAAGTGACAATACCGGAAATGGAAATGTAATACCCCATATCCAGCGCCGCCTTTGCCATATCCAGACTTTCCGTAAAACAATGCAGCACCCCAGAGCTCTCAGGGCTGCCGTATTCGCGAATCAAATCCAGAGTTTCTTCACGGGCATCACGGGTATGCACAACAACAGGCAGCTGACACCCTGCCGCCAGCTTCAGATGGTTAATAAAGGACTGGCGCTGGGCTGCCTGTTGATCACTTTCAGTGGCGTAATAATAATCGAGACCGGTTTCACCAATCGCCACAACGCGGGGGTGTCCTGCCAGCGACTCAATCAGCGACAGATCCGGCACCACCCCCTTACAATCCAGAGGGTGAACGCCCACCGAAGCAAAAACATCGGGATAGCGCTCCGCCAGCGCCACCACCTTCGGCGCATTATCCAGATCAACACCAATACAAAGCATCTGACTGACACCGGCTGACCGGGCCGCCGCCAGCGCCTGATCCAGATCCCCCTGATAGGGGTCCAGGTCCAGCCGATCAAGATGGCAATGGGAATCAATAAACATGTTTTAATGAAAAACCACTCAATGAAAACAGAGTTGAACGTTGGATGGGCATGAAAACAAATACCCAAAGTCCCTCAAAAAAAAGAGCCGATAATCGGCCCTGACAGATCAACATCCACTCATGATCTGACTACATGGTGCTGGTTTCACGGTCTGACTTGAGAGCACCGGCAATGTAGGTTTCAATTTTGGTTCTGACACTGTCTGTGGGGTCATTGAACTGAATACCAATACCTGCAACCCGCCCCCCCTGGGAGCCCGCAGGAGTCACCCACACCACCTTGCCCGGCACAGGGATTTTATCCGCCTCATCCATCAACGTCAGCCGGATAAACACATCATCCCCAAGACTGTAGCGCTTGTGAGTTGGCACAAACAGCCCACCGCCATTAATAAACGGCATATAGGATTCGTACAGCGAAGCCGTGTCCCGAATGGTCAACGACATTAAACCCTGCATTCCTTTTCCCATGCTTTGCCTCCTTCA
This sequence comes from Endozoicomonas sp. Z74, assembly GCF_057680865.1. Lineage (NCBI taxonomy): Bacteria > Pseudomonadati > Pseudomonadota > Gammaproteobacteria > Oceanospirillales > Endozoicomonadaceae > Endozoicomonas > Endozoicomonas sp. Z74. The sequence goes on along the minus strand of NZ_JBLYZI010000074.1, from coordinate 18,089 downwards.
CCAAGACGCTTTCAATCCTGCTTATACAATAATAACAACGACAGGCAAAAAGGGGCTGGCAATTAGCGCCCCCTCTCAGAGCACCAGCTCCAGATAGCCGCTGAACACCCCTTCCAGCAACATCTGGGGATTCAGGTTAGCCCCCTCCAGCAATTGCTGCCGCTGCTGAACTACCCGATCCCGCTGACGCACCAGCTCTCTGGCCGATGATTTGCCCGCCAGATACTGCAACATTTTTGACAGATCACGGTTGCGAACAGTGCTTTCATCGGCAGACAGGGCAATCCTTACAGCATCATCCAGCCAGCTGCCCAGCCATCCCAGAAGTTCTGGCAGATCCGCCGCCTGCCACTCTTTGGTCAGGACAACAGCAATCTCCACCGGAGTCATCTGACCTCGAAACAGATCAGAGACAACATTAACCAGTTTACCCCGCCTTTCCAGAGCCCCTTTATCAAAAAGGGTGCGCGCGGTCACCGGCGCACCCGCCGCCAGATCCAGAAGCTGAGCCGCCACAGCCTCATCCGCTATATGTTCAGCCAGCCAGTTCAACGACTCAGACCGGGAAGGCTCCGAGAACGTCAACATCTGGCAGCGACTGCGAATGGTGGGCAGCATATCCCCGGAACGGGCGCTGACCAGCAGAAACAGTGTATCACTGCCCGGCTCTTCAAGACTCTTGAGCAGGGCATTGGCGGCATTGACATTCATGGCTTCTGCAGGGTTCATCACAATCACCCTTCGACCGCCCTGCTGAGCAGTTTTACGGGCAAATTCGTTCACCCGGCGCACCTGATCAATCTTGATCGGCTTGCCGGGAGCGTCCGGCGTCACGACCAGCAAATCGGGATGAGTTCCCGCACGCACCAGCTCACAGCTTTTGCAATGCTCACAGGCGAACTCAACCCCTTGCGTTTCACACAACACCCGAGCTCCCAGAGCCCGGGCAAATTGATACTTGCCCGCCCCCTGAACCCCTTTCAGCAACAGCGCATGAGCCATCACTCCAGACTGAAGACGATGAAGCATGGCCTGCCAGTGGCCAGACTGCCAGGGCATTGGACGCCAGCCAGCAGGCATCCCGCCAACCTGGTCTTCAGCGGCCTTACCACCAGAAGCATCAGAACCCATGGGGCTTCAGCCTTTTCTGAAGGGCTTCAATGATATCCAGCCGCACCGCCTCCAGGGATTGACTGGCATCCACAACAACGTATTGCTCAGGGTACAACTCCGCTCTTTTCAGGTAAGCGGCCCGCACCCGGTGAAAGAAATCAATCGCCTCCTGCTCAATTCGGTCCAGCTCACCCCCTTCTGACATCGCACGCCCTCTGGCACGCGCCAGACCTGTCTCAGGCTCAATATCCAGAAGCAGGGTCATATCAGGCCGCCGATCTCTCTGAACCAGCTGCTCCAGAACAGCAATCTTTTGCTCATCAATACCCCTGCCTCCTCCCTGATAGGCGTATGTTGCATCGGTAAACCGGTCGCATACCACCACTTTACCGGCCTGCAGGGCCGGCTCAATGCGCTGGCTCAGATTCTGGGAACGGGCAGCAAACATCAGCAGCAGTTCCGTCGTATCCGTTACTTTTTCAGAATGCTCCTCCAGCAACAGGGCTCGAACCTGCTCAGCATAAGGCGTCCCGCCAGGCTCGCGGGTTTCAATGAACTCCCGCCCGGACGCCTTCAGCCAGTTCGTCACAACCGCTTTAGCCGTGGTTTTACCGGCGCCTTCGCCACCTTCAATGGTCAGAAAAAAACCCATTACCCTCTCATCAACCCTTTATATTCACTTTCATTTGCAAACCAGATCACTGCACCGTTGAACGGTAGTCTTCACGACGTTCATGAATCTGGTACTTTCTCACTGCCCGATTGTGCTCAGCCAGGGTGGTGGAAAAATGATGCGTCCCATCCCCCCTGGCCACAAAATACAGGGTATTTCCCAACGCCGGGTGCAACGCCGCCTGAATGGCTTCCCGCCCCACCAGGGCGATAGGGGTCGGCGGCAGCCCTTTAATCACATAAGTGTTGTAAGGGGTGCGCTCCCTCAACATTCGCCGGTTCAGATTACCCTCAAAACGCTCACCCAATCCATAGATCACGGTTGGATCGGTCTGCAGTCGCATCCTTTTGTTCAGACGGCGAACGAAAACACCGGCAATATCCGGACGCTCATAAGGAACACCGGTCTCTTTCTCAATGATGGAAGCCATGATCAGTGCTTCATAAGGGGACTGGTAAGGCAAGCCTTCCGCCCGGTTTTCCCACTCTTCTGCCAGAACCGAGACCAGCCGCCTGCCTGCCATCTGAAGAACCGATGCCACCGACGCTCCTGCCTCAAAACTATAGGTATCGGGATAGAAAAGCCCTTCCAGGTTCTCCAGCCCCTCAACGCCATCTATACCCTCAACGGTCTCAACCACCCCCTCCTTTTCCAAGGACAGCTGGTCAAATCCGATAGGACTGGTCAGCTTTGGATGATGATTCAACACCTCCAGGGCCTCCTGCAGGGTTCTTCCCTCCACAAGAGTGACACTGTAATAGCGAACCTGCCCCTGGACAAAAATACCCAGCAGTTCACGATGACTGACCCCCTCGGGAATCAGGTAATCCCCCGCCTGGAGATCCGATGCCACACCACTGATCCGGGCCAGTACTTCAAACAGTTGCGGGTATTCTATCAATTGCTGGGAAGCCAGCCGCGTGACCACTTTTCCAAGGGAGTCCCCCGGTTCGATGATGAATTCTGAGGCCTCTGGCGCAATAATGCTCTGACTGCCATACCAGTTCAGCCCCATCCAGCCAACCCCGACCAATAGAAGCAACGAACAAAAACCACTGAACAGCCCCAGCAGCAACTTCCTAACCATGCAGTTCTTCCAGTATCCGATCTCTTATCAGGGTGGTTACCGGGCCGATTTCCCAAGCCTGATCACCGTATTCAATCACAGGCCAGACACCGTTGACACTGTTACACAGAAAAATTTCAGAAACGTCCAGCTCCCTGGGAGACAGATCAACATACCCCGTCTTCAGCCCCCACTGCCGGGCATTTTCCAGAATATACTGACGACAGACCCCCATAACCCCGGCCCGGTTCAGGTCAGGGGTTAACAACTCACCGTCGTGAGTCACCAGAAACAGGTTGCTCATGGTGCCCTCAACCAGAAATCCCCGGTCATCACACACCAGACCTTCATCAAAACAGCCTCCCTGCCATTCCGCCCTGGCCATCACCTGTTCCAGGCGATTAAGGTGCTTCATACCGGCCAGCGCACTGCTGCCCAGCCTCAACTCACAGGGCTTCACCCTGGCCCCGGAATAAGCCGGGTCCGGATCTCTCTCAGGCAAGGGATGAAGGGAAAGCACACGCCGTGGCCGAACACAACCTTCAGGGCTGTAACCTCGCCCTCCACTGCCACGGGTAACCATCACCTTCAACACTCCCGAACCCGCTCCCGCCGAAGCCAGAAAGCGCCCAACCTCACTGCAGAGCAGTTCAATATCCAGAGGGAGTTTCAGTCGTTCGCAGGCCTGGGCCAGGCGGGCCCAGTGATAATCACCCAGGGTCACCTTACCACCGGAAACCCGAATGGTTTCAAACACACCGTCTCCATAGGCAAGCCCCCGGTCAGACACGGGTAGAACATTCCCGGGGGAACCATCCACCCAAACCAGGGGACTGTCGTCTACAGACATTCGGCTCTCTCAGAATCCAGCCCGGAAAAAGCCAGAGTCACATTAGTGCCACCAAAACCAAACGAATTGGACAACACATGTTTTATACTCATTGATCTTGCGACACCGGGTACATAATCCAGGTCACAACCTTCACCGGGCGTTTCAAGGTTAATGGTAGGAGGAGCAATGGAATGAATCAGAGACTGGATACTGAACACCGCCTCCACAGCCCCGGCTGCGCCCAGCAAATGGCCCGTCATTGACTTGGTGGAGCTGACAGCGATCCGGTCTGCACAGTCACCGAACACCGTGCGGATTGCCAGGGTCTCAGCCAGGTCTCCCGCCGGGGTCGATGTCCCATGGGCATTGATATAATCGACCTCATCAAACCCGATACCGGCATCTTCCAGAGCAGATCGCATCGCCCGGGCAGCCCCTCTGCCATCGGCCGGAGGAGACGTCATGTGCCAGGCGTCACTGCTCATGCCGACACCGCTTAATTCCCCGTATATCTTCGCTCCACGGGCGACCGCGTGATCATACTCTTCCAGAACCAGAATACCGGCTCCATCCCCCAGCACAAAACCATCCCGGTCTGCATCCCAGGGCCGACTGGCTTTTTCCGGCTCATCATTCCGAGTGGAAAGCGCCCGGGAAGCGGCAAACCCGGTCATCCCAAGGGCAGAAGAGCCCTTTTCCGCGCCTCCCGCCACCATGATGTCCGCATCACCGTAGGCAATGGTTCTGGCCGCCAGAGCAATGGCATGGCTCCCCGTTGCACAGGCTGTGGATGTGGCAAAATTGGGCCCCTGCAGGTTGAACTTCATGGACACCCAGCCCGCCGCCATATTGACAATGGCGGAAGGTATGAAAAAGGGAGATACACGACGAGGGCCTTTACTCAGAAGCGTGTCATGATTCTGCTCAATGGTGGTTAATCCGCCAACGCCAGACCCTATGGCCACTCCATATCGATGGGCCCGCTCTTCACAGACCTGGAATCCGGCATCATGAATCGCTTCTGCCGAAGCGGCCAGACCGTACTGAATGAAAACATCCATTTTCCGGGCATCCCTGGCATCCATCACCGCGGAAGGATCGAACCCCTTGACCGGGCCACAGAATTTCACACTGAATTGATCGGTATCAAGATGACGGATGGTCTCAATGCCGCTTTTTCCAGCGATCAGGCTGGCCCAGCTCTCTGACACACTGTTACCCACCGGGGTAACCGCCCCCAGACCAGTAACCACCACTCTTCTGCGCAACCGCCCCTGCTGTTCTTTATGCAATTTTTCTTTTCCTGACAAGACTGACTCTCCTGCTGATCAGCCACTCAAACTCTATTTTCCGGAACATCATTTCAATAGGACCATTTCAACAGGAGAACCCGAAAACCGGGAACCTCTTCAACTTCCCATAATAAAAAACCGTTTCAGCCAACCTTACCCATGAAAAGCACGGAAGCAAACGATCGTTTACCATAAAACAAACTGCCCCATTAAAATAATGTCCCGACCCGCCACAAACACAAAAGCCGCAGAACATACGTTCTGCGGCTTTTGCAGGCATACAAACCAAGGCAGAATCAGGAATGTGATACTACGTAGTCGATGGCTTCCTGAACGGTGGTGATTTTTTCAGCCTCTTCATCAGGAATTTCAGTTTCGAATTCCTCTTCAAGTGCCATAACCAGCTCAACAGTGTCCAGAGAGTCCGCGCCCAGATCCTCCACGAATGACGCACTGTTAGTCACTTCCTCATCTTTCACGCCAAGTTGTTCGCAAACAATCTTCTTAACGCGCTCTTCAATGGTGCTCATACCTTGTTGTGCTCCTATCGATATTCGGTGCGACCCTCAAGCCGCAGGCTTGCTAGTGTATATGGTCGATTGCGGAAATTTCAAGCCGGTTCAGGGAAATACCCGGATAATCCGCAAAAATCAACGCCTGTTTTTCAATCCTGCAGCCTCCGCCGTTACCCTCACACCGGCTTCAGCTCACCGGCTACAGGACTAACAAATCTTCAAAACCGTCTTTCAGCCGCCAGCCGGGGGTCAAACCCTGACCGTAAACCTCAAGCATCGGCTACCCCATGTACATTCCGCCGTTTACATGGAGTGTTTCACCGGTAATGTAACCGGCTGCATCACTGGCCAGAAAGCCAACAGACGCTGCAATCTCTTCAGGCTGCCCCAGCCGTGACAGCGGGATCTGCCCCAGCAGAAACTCACGCTGCTCTTCAGGCAACCCCCGGGTCATATCCGTCTCAATGAATCCCGGGGCAATGGTATTGACTGTAATATTCCGGGAACCCACTTCACGGGCCATTGAGCGTGTAAAGCCTTCAACTCCGGCCTTTGCCGCAGCATAGTTTGCCTGCCCCTGGTTCCCCATGGAACCCACCACAGAACTGATGTTCACGATCCGCCCCCAGCGAGCCTTGGTCATCCCCCGGAGCACCGCCTTGCTCATCCGGAAAATAGAGCTGAGATTGGTATCAATCACATCATGCCACTCGTCATCCTTCATTCTCATCAGGATATTGTCACGGGTAATCCCGGCATTGTTGACCAGGACAGCCGGGGCACCATACTGCTCTGTGATCGACTTTACAATAGCCACACAGGCTTCCGCAGAAGTCACGTTCAGCGTCATTCCCTGACCCTGAACACCTTCCTCCTGAAGCATTTCACTGATACCAGTCGCTCCCACATCCGACGTCGCAGTACCAATAACGGTTGCGCCCGCATGGCCCAGGGACAACGCAATCGCCCTGCCGATACCACGACTGGCACCGGTCACCAGAGCTACCTTACCTTCCAGAGTTTTCATATTCCCTCTCTTGATTTCGCCATCAGGGGTACAACAGGCCCCCCCAAAGGCTCTCAGTTCGCTTCAGGCAGCGCCTGAGTCATGGCGTCAGCGGATTCCAGAACCGCCACCGGAGCGCGTCGCACAATCCGCTTATTCAGTCCCGCCAGCACCTTGCCAGGACCACACTCAGCAAAACGCGCTACACCGGAAGCTTGCATCGCCTGAATCGTCTCCACCCAGCGAACCGGGCTGTATAGTTGCGCAACCAGATTCTCTTTCAGCTGAACCGCATCAGTGCAGACATCCGCAGAAACATTTTGAATCACCGGAATCTGAGGCTCTGCAATCACCACCCGATCCAGTTCGACCTTCAGCTTTTCAGCCGCCGGCTTCATCAATGCACAATGAGAAGGCACACTGACGGGCAACTCTATAGCCTTTTTGGCCCCCGCCTCTCTTGCCTGGTCAACCGCCTTTTTGACCGCCGCCGCCTGACCGGCAATCACGACCTGCCCGGGCGCATTGAAATTAACCGCTTCAACCACACCGCCACTCTCAGCAGCTGCCCTGGCACAAGCCTCTACCACAACGGCATCCTCAAGACCCAGAACGGCAGCCATGGCACCCTCACCTGGCACTACCGCCTCCTGCATGAAAACACCCCGCAGGTGAACCAGCCGGACAGCTTCCTGAAAATGAATGACTCCGGAACAGACCAGGGCAGAGTATTCGCCCAGACTGTGGCCTGCCATGATCGCAGGCGCTTCACCGGCACGGTCACACCACAGGCGCCATAATGCGACACTGGAAACCAGCAGGGCTGGCTGGGTGTTCTCCGTTCGGTTCAACGCCTCTGCCGGCCCCTCACAGGCCAGTTTCAGAAGATCCAGCCCAAGCACCTCAGAACCTTCCGAAAAGGTCTTCTGCACCAGGGGCTCCGAGATATGATCCGCCAGCATACCCACCTGCTGGGATCCCTGTCCGGGAAAGACAAAAGCAAGCTTATCCGTCATTGTTACCGGTTTCTTCCATCCATCAGCGACATTCAAAAAGAGCATTGCAGCACACGACAGCGAACAACTCTACGAATACTTCTCCAGAAAGAAAACCGTTCGTTATCACCACCACTGAGCCAGCAATCAGAAACTCTTCAGTGTAAAAACCCGGGCAATTATAGAAAAAGAAGCGACCAAGGTAAGTAAATTTATGTTTCTACCGTAAACACTCTCTACTTGAGAACATAGAGAGAACCCGCCGCTCAGCCCATCATCATCTCTTCCACATCCGCTGCGAGCCTACCCGGGACCTCAGCATCCACCTCGGAAACCGCCTGACCAATCGCCCGACAGAAGCCTTCTTCCCCCGAATGCCCATGACTTTTGACCACAGTCCCCTGCAAACCCAGCAAACTGGCACCGTTGTATACGACAGGATCAATACTTTTGTAGATTTTCTTCATGATGGGAGCAATCAGAACCGCAAGAAAGCGGCGCCAGAGGGTCTGCTGAAAAGCGGCCACCAGGCCATCCCGGATATAACAGGCAACCCCTTCACCAGTCTTCAGGGCAACATTGCCCACAAAGCCATCACAGACCACCACATCAGCACGGCCATTAAACACATCATGGCCTTCGATATAGCCAATATAATTGAGTCGCCGATCCTCCCGGAGCAACTGATTGGCCAGCCGGACCTGTTCACTCCCCTTGATATCTTCCGTACCGATATTCAGAAGCCCCACCCGCGGAGAGGGAACACCGCGCACAGAAGCCGCCAGCTGGGAGCCCATTACCGCAAACTGGTACAAGTGCATGGACGTGCAATCCACATTAGCCCCCATATCCAGCAGGAGAAAACTTCCCCCGGCACAGGGGACACTGGCCGCAATGGCAGGCCTGTCGATTCCGGCAAACGTTTTCAGGGCGAAGCGCCCCATGGCCATCAAGGCCCCGGTATTGCCAGAACTGACACAGGCACTGGCCCTGCCCTCGGCTACCAGCTCCAGGGCCAGCCACATGGAGGAACCGGCTTTCCCCCTGAGGGCCGCCGACGGTTTTTCATCCATGGCAATGGTTCTGGACCCATGAACAATTTCAAGGCGCGCCCCGTCGAAGGCTGCATCCTGGAGGTACGACTGAATCAGCACACTGTCGCCCACCAGATATAGAAAAAGATCAGGGTAAAGTTCAAGCGCCCTGAGCGCCGCCCGGATACGAGAACGGGGACTTTCGTCCCCGCTCATAATATCCAGCGCTATTCTCCGTCCTGGAGTCGCCAACCTTCCTGGCATGCGTTGAGTCACTCGGCGATCTTGCCTTCGAGCACTTTGCGGCCACGGTAGAAGCCATCAGCGGTCATGTGATGACGACGATGAGTTTCGCCGGAAGTAGCATCAACAGACAGCTGGGAAGAAGTCAGGCCATCGTGGGAACGACGCATGTCGCGCTTGGAACGGGTTTTACGGTTTTGCTGAACAGCCATGTGTCAACTCTCCTGGATCTCTATTCGGTTTCGGTAGCGTCAGTTTTCAGTTTGGCCAGAACACTGAATGGATTGCGGCTCTTCTTCTCTTCTTCTGCCCGGGCAGAAGAAGCAAGAGCCTCCTCATCGGATTCAGTGGTGTAACTCTGCTGAACCTGACAGGCTTCAGGTGGATGATAAGGCACAATTGGAAGACTCAGCAAAAGCTCCTCTTCCAACAGCGGAATCAGTTCCATTGGCTTCTCCTGAAGCAACAATGGTTCATAATCCGCCGGCAAAGCCGCCGCCTGTTCATCGGTCCATACACCCATCAGACTGAGGTCAGAGCGCACGGAAACATCCGCTACATCCAGGCAACGTTGACAAATCATCTTCAAATCCGACTCAACATGCCCTTCAAGTACCACTCGGTGGTCTTCGCTCATATAAAAATGAAGGAAGACCCTTACCTCACCCTGGTCGTCAGCAAGACTGGCCACCAGCCGGTCAAACTGCTTGAGCGCCAGCGTACCTTCAAACTGTAACCCCTGACGCGCAAATTTGCGCGGATCAAAGGTTTTGGGTAATTGCCCTGATAACATAAGCGCGCAATCATAGGGCGATGCCCTGTTGCTGTCAAACGACGTTTGCACTTATTATTCACCTATTTATTCAACTATGAAACTATTACTGGCCTCCGGCTCCCCCTATCGAAAAAACCTGCTCCAGCGCCTCCGCCTTGATTTCCAGCAAGACTCCCCCGATATCGACGAAACCCCCAGACAGGGAGAAAGCGCAAAAGCACTGGCCCTGAGGCTTTCCAGAAGCAAAGCGGAAGCGCTCTGTGACACTTATCCGGACACACTGATTATCGCTTCTGACCAGGCAGCATCCCTTGATCATCAAATCCTGGGTAAACCCGGCACTGAGGAAAAAGCCATTGAACAACTGCTCGCCTGCTCGGGAAAAACCGTTATTTTCCACACAGGACTCTGCCTCCTCAACACCCGGACAGGTCAGCAACAACTGGACTGTATCGATTTTTCAGTGACCTTTCGCTCCCTGTCCGAGCGGCAAATCACCCGTTACATCCAGCTTGAACAACCTCTGGACTGCGCCGGCAGCTTTAAGTGCGAAGGCCTGGGCATCGCCCTGTTTGAACGCATGCACGGCGAAGACCCCAACAGCCTGATCGGACTACCATTGATACGCCTGACCAGCATGCTGGGCAATGAAGGGATTGATATTCTGTCTTGAGTTACGCCAGCCGGGACAACACTGACTTGCAGATCCGAGCCTGGCGCAGTTAAAACAAAAACCATCAAAACAGGCTTATCGCAACTGAAAACCTGTCCCCAGGGCTTTTACAAAGGTCGCACTGACACCGGCACCAAAGTCCCTGGCAAAACGCTCAAGAGGCGTCAGGCGGGAAGTGTAATCAACAATCTCTTCCTCTCCCACAACCTCCCGGGCAACATAACCTGCACTGCCAAGGCCATCCACCAGCCCCAGAGCCTTGGCCTGCTCGCCGGACCAGACCATTCCGGAAAACAGATCCGGGTTATTAACGAGCCGGTCTCCACGACCGTCTTTCACCGCCTTGATAAACTGCTGATGAATGGTATCCAGAGACTCCTGCCAGAGAGCAGCAGCCTCTTTGTCCACCGCCTGGAAAGGGTCCAGGAATGCCTTATTTTCACCGGAGGTATAGGTTCGACGGGTTACCCCCACTTTATCCATGGCCTTAACAAAGCCAAACCCTGAAGAAATAACGCCAATGGACCCCACCAGACTGGCCTTGTCCGCATAAATCTCATCCGCGGCGGAGGCAATGTAGTACCCCCCGGAGGCACCAATATCCACAATCACCGCATACAACGGAATCTCTTTATGAGCCGCGCGCAACCGCTTGATTTCATCATAAATGTATCCGGACTGAACAGGACTGCCTCCCGGACTGTTGATTCGCAGAATCACCGCCTCGGTCCCCTTATCTTCAAATGCCGCCCGGAGCCCGGTCACCACAAAGTCAGCACTGACATCACCGCCACCAATCTGACCATCAATCTCCACCAGCGCTGTATGCTTGCCAGAGGCAGAAGGAACAGAAACTTCACTGATCTGGGTAGCCTTATAAATAGCCCCAACAGAAAAAAACAACCACCCAAAGGTCAGCAGCTTGAAAAAAATACCCCAGCGCCTGGCCCTGCGCTGCTCTTTAAGCGCCCCTTTTGCCAGGGACTCAACCAACCCCCAGGCCCGCTGATCCCCCGCAGACTCACCGGAATTCCGCTCCGGCTCACGCCAATTGTCCTGCATACCTTCTCCCAAAACCCTGAAAATCCTGCTTACTGTGCACCCACGCACTTTCGGTCAATGCCAAGCCAGCCCACCAGCGAGCTAAAGTCATCCACAATACAAACCGGCTCAAAGGCCTCCAGCGCTTCTCCCGGCTGAGCCCCATAGGTCACCGCAGCCCGGTCTACCCCAGCCTCCCGGGCCATCTCCATGTCAAAGGTTGAATCACCCACCATCAACACCTGCTGCGGTGCCAGGGAAAACTCAGATAACAATTGCTCAATCATATCCGGACTGGGCTTGGAAAGGGCGTCATCGGCTGTTCGACTGGCATGAAAGAAGTCTTCATAACCATTCGCCACCATGGAGCGCTGCAATCCGGCCCGCCGCTTGCCTGTTGCCACAGCCATGGAAACCCCGGAACAACGGATAGCCTCCAGGCCCTCCACCACACCAGGAAAAGGCCTGGAAGCATTCTGCTCAAGATTCAGATGATGCTTTTTATAGGTCAGACATAAATCAGCCACACCGGATGGATCCAACTGGGGGTAAAGTTCCGCCAGAGCGGGCGCCAGACTCATCCCAACCACCCCCCGATAGCTGCGGTCATCCAGCACCGGCAGGGCGCTCTCAAGGGCTGCAAGCCTCAAAGACTCCACTATATTGGGCACAGAATCCACAAGGGTTCCGTCCCAGTCAAAAATAATCAACTCATATCGATCCGTTGAACACTGATCCATTAATACACTCATCCTCTTTTATTTACAGACTTCCCAGAGAAGACAGTACCGCCCCCAACTCCGACGGCAAGGGTGCCTCAACCTTCAGAAAGCCGCCTTCCGGCAATTCAAACTGAATGCTGGCTGCATGAAGAAACAGGCGCTTCAGACCAAAGCGGCCAAACGCTTCATTATCCGAATCCGTTCCGTATTTTTCATCACCGGCAATGGCATGCCCGGCGTGAAGACAGTGCACCCTGATCTGATGCGTCCTCCCCGTCATCGGAAAAGCCTCCACCAGAGTGGCCCCTTCATAACGCTGAAGAACCCGGTACCCCGTTCTGGATTTTTTGCCATCCACATGCACACGCACCATACGCTCACCGGAGCGCAGCACATTCTTCTGCAGGGGGGCATTGACCAGCTGCTTTCGAACCGGCCATTTACCCACCACCAGGGCATGATAGAGTTTCTCGACCTTCTCTTTCTGTTGCAACTGGTTATGGATATGGCGAAGCATACTGCGACGTTTGGCAATCACCAGGCAACCAGAGGTATCCCGATCCAGCCGGTGCACCAGTTCCAGCGTCCTGTTTTCGGGCCTGAGCACCCTGAGCGCCTCAATCACACCATAAGAGAGGCCGCTGCCACCATGAACCGCCAACCCGCTGGGCTTGTTAATCACCAGCAACTTACTGTCCTCATACAGTACGGACTTTTCAAGCTGCTCAATCACATGATCTGCGGGCCTGACCGGCTCTCCCCGCTGCGCCATCCGGACAGGCGGTATTCTCAGCAAATCCCCTTCCTGAAGGCGGTAATCCACTGCCACCCGTTTTTTGTTGACCCTGACTTCTCCCTTGCGAACGATGCGGTAGATCCGGGTTCTGGGCACCCCTTTCAACATCCGGATCAGACAGTTATCCAGTCGCTGACCGGCCAACTCCCCATCCACTTCAACAAAACGAACTCCGGACTGGGAAGCCTCTCCCTCTGACGGCACCTGGGGTGAAGAACCCTTTTCCAGCTTACCCCGCCCCTTGAAACCCGGACCTGTAGATGACCGCTCGACCCTCGCCCGAGCTTTGTGTGAATTTCTCAATCGTCTAACCATGCAACCACTCTGAATCCGGCTATGGTATCAGCTTTGCCTCATTTGAAGCACTTACCGATTACTGATATAGTTGTGGCACTGCCCTGTAATGATCCGAAAGGGCAGTTCGATTTACGAAGCCTGAGCAAGCTCGACCGCGGAAATAGCCACTCAATATCTGTTGGCCCGGTCCGAATAACAACTGTAAGCCTGTTGAATACCCGGAAGATCGGGAAAACAGCCTTTGCAGGCTCAGGCGAACCATCATGCAGGATCCAGCCGCTGCCTTGTTGATTTACGCAGCCAGTGATGACCCCATGATGAATGATGACCGTCCATGGCCAAGGCCATGAAAGGATAAACAGCGCTCCCTATTGTCAGAGTGCGCTCCCGATACCAGGGGATAAGGACAGGCGCCCGGGTCAACCGCTATCAGGTCTTCCATGATGCCGGTACATGCATCATCCACCGTAGCCCATAACCTCCCGTTGATCGCCTGTCGGCCCCGGCACATCCTGTATTCAGGATTGTGGTGCATAACGCTATATCGTTACACAACAGTGAAAAAGATGTACTGGGATGTAAGCCTGATAGCGCATTGATGACCGGAAACCCTGAAAGTTCAGGCCTTTCCGGATTGACATCGTGGAGTGCGGAAAAAGAGATGATCGTGCAAACGAAGGGCAAAACCAGCCGCTTTCTGCGAAGAGCAGGCATTCATGGCAAAACAGAAATGCCTGAGCAGGTATTGAAACCTGCCACTTGCTGTCCACCGTAAAAGTGAAGCTCCGGTATGTCCGGCCACACGAACATCGCTCGTCAATAGGGTAGCCTCAAGCGAACCGGTACTCTATGAAGAGAATGCTAATCAACGCAACCCAGCAAGAAGAGCTGAGGGTTGCACTCGTCGACGGGCAACGTCTGTATGACCTGGATATCGAATCCGGCGCCCGTGAACAAAAAAAAGCCAACATCTACAAAGCCAAGATCACCCGCGTTGAGCCCAGCCTGGAAGCCGCATTTGTTGATTTTGGCGCGGAACGTCATGGCTTCCTGCCACTGAAAGAGATCTCCCGGGAATATTTTGTCGGCCATACTGGCGGACGCCCCAATATCAAGGAAGTGGTCAAGGAAGGCACTGAAGTCATTGTCCAGGTGGATAAAGAAGAACGGGGTAACAAGGGCGCAGCCCTGACCACTCTGGTCAGCCTGGCAGGCCGATACTTGGTGTTAATGCCAAACAACCCCCGAGCCGGTGGCATATCCCGCCGTATCGAAGGGGAAGAGCGGGCAGAACTCCGGGAAGCAATGAGCAAGCTGGACATTCCCGCAGAAATGGGCGTGATTGTCCGGACTGCAGGACTTGGCCGTTCCACCGAAGATTTGCAGGCCGATCTGAACTACCTGCTGCAGCTCTGGAGTTCCATCAAGGATGCCGCGGCCAAAAAGCCAGCCCCCTTCCTGATCTACCAGGAAAGCAACGTTATCATCCGGGCCATTCGGGACTACCTCCGCCAGGATATCGGCGAAGTGCTGATCGACAAGGCATCGGTTCACCAGGAAGTACTGGATTTCGTCCGCCAGGTCATGCCCCAGTACCTTGAACAGCATCAGAACCGGATCAAGCTGTATCAGGAAAGCGTTCCCCTGTTCAACCGCTACCAGATTGAAAGCCAGATTGAGACCGCCTTCCAGCGTGAGGTCAAACTGCCCTCCGGCGGCTCCATTGTCATTGACCCCACCGAAGCCCTGGTGTCCATCGACATCAACTCTGCCAGAGCCACCCGTGGTGGTGACATCGAAGAGACCGCTCTGAACACCAACCTGGAAGCCGCCGATGAAATCGCCCGGCAGCTCCGCCTGAGAGACATTGGCGGACTGATCGTGATCGACTTTATCGATATGGGCAGCAACCGGAACCAGCGCGAGGTGGAAAACCGCATTCGACAGGCTCTCTCCATGGATCGCGCCCGCGTCCAGACCAGCCGGATTTCCCGTTTTGGTCTGCTGGAAATGTCCCGTCAGCGTCTGCGCCCCTCCCTGGGTGAAACCAGTGGTGTGGTTTGCCCACGCTGTTCAGGTCAGGGCACCATCCGCGATATCGAATCCCTGGCACTCTCCATCCTGCGACTGATGGAAGAAGAGGCCATGAAGGAGAAAACATCGGAGATCCGGGCCCAGGTCCCTGTTCCCGTTGCCGCGTTCCTCCTCAACGAAAAGCGCAAGATGATCGCCAAGATTGAAAAGCGCAACGATTCCCGGATTGTGGTAATTCCCAACGCCAACTTCGATACCCCCCACTACGAAGTTCAACGGCTTCGTGATGATACCGCTACTGAACACGAAAGCAGCTACGAAATCATCCTTGGCAGCGAAGAACAGGCTCCTGAAGAACCGGTTACCAGCACCAAGACAATCGCCAAACCCCAGGCTGCTGTCCGCAATGTTGCACCGGTTCAACCGGCTGCCAATACCCAGCAGGAGTCTGCCAAGCCCGGACTGTTTGGCTCCCTGATTAAATCCATTGGCAACCTGTTCAGCGCCGACGCCAGTGAAGAGCCAGCAGCACCTGCTCCTGCCAGATCCGGCAGTGGGCGCCCACAGCAGCGCAGAGACCATCAGGGTCAGGGCCAGGGTCGGAGAAAACCCCGCGGCGACTCCCAGCGCCGGGAAAGATCCGATGATCGCCCCCAGAAAGACCGGAGAAGAAGCCAGCAGGACCGTTCGGAAGGGCGTCCTTCTCGCCAAGAGAGCCGTCAAGAAAGCCGCCAAGAGAGCCGTCAAGAAAGCCGTCAGGAAGGACGCTCTGACAACCGCTTTGACAAACAGGATCGTCGTCGCCAGGAGCCGCGCGACAAGACCGAATCCCGGGACCGGCAGCAGGATCGCCGTGAACAGCCGGTATCGGATATTGAGAACCAGGGCGAACAGCGCCGCCGTCGTCCGGGCTCAGCACCTCGCCGTCGGAGCAACCGCCAGTCACAGCGCAACCAGCAGCCGGAAGCCCAACCGCAGATTCAGCCGCTGCTGCCAGAAAACGCCAAGCCAGCCAAACCCGCTGAGAAGACTGAAAAGACCGCTGCTGCGGCACCTGAAAAGGAAAAGCAGGTAACCAGTCCCGCACCTCAGCAAGCTGAGTCCAAGCCTGCCATTCAGGAAAAAGCGACTGCAGCACCTCGCTCATCGGAAGCCGAGACAACTGCACAGGCGGCTTCTGAACCCCAGGAAGCTAAGCACAGTCCGGCGGCTTCTGAACCCCAGGAAGCTAAGCACAGTCCGGCGGCTGCTCAGCCCTCTGAAGCACCTGCGGCAGATACAGAAAGCAGCAAGCCAAGACAGCGACGCTCTCGCAGGATCAAGAACGACCCCCGACGCAACAGGGTTACACAGAAACCTCTGACTGAGGAGTCCGCAGAGCCAAAAGCCGCTCCGGTGTCTGAACTCAAGCAGGAGCCAGCTACTGCAGCACCAGCTGATAAAGCGGATACCAGCAGCAATGCTGAAACCGCTCCAGCCAGGACCAAAGAAGCCGCTCCCTCTGTTGAGGCGGCCAGAGAGGAGACGTCTCCCCCCCCGGCACAACCTCGAATGACCGAAATGGCAAAAGCGGTGGCGGCGGGTAACAGCCACGAAAAACCAGCATTTGCTGCCATGACTCCTGCACTGGACAAGCCTCTGCCTCCTTCTGCTGACCCCGTTGAGGCTCCTGTAAGCCACAATGAAGCAGAGCAGCAGCTGAGAGATGCCCTGAGCCAGGTACCTGCACAGGAAAAGCAGGAAGTTAATGTAGCGATTAGCCAACCGGAAGTGAGCCCTCAGCCACGTAAGGAACCGGCACCAGCACAAACTCAGAAAACCCCGGAGCCTGCAGCTCAACCAGAAGCCTCCCCTGTGAGCACAGAGAAAACGATTTCTGATCATCAAACGCAGAAAGCTCCACGCCGTCGTCGAAGCCGTGCCCGTAATGATCCAAGGCTTAAGCGCCAAACTCAACAGATGCAGGTCACACCGGCCGCACCCCCTCTGAGCGAAAAGCAGCCGGAAAATACCGAAGAAGGTCACTGACCTGACGGAAGGCCCTTTAGCTTAAACCCCAACCAGAAGCCCGTCCGCTCCCAGAGCTGGCGGGCTTTTTCTTTTCAGGGCCTTTAGCAGCAGACCTTGGTCTAAAAGACAGCCTGTATCATCACCGGTAGAATCGGCAGCTATTTCCTATTAAGTCGATTATAAAAACCACAACCCAGGGATGGAGTCAGTATGTCGAATACAGTCAGTCAGTCACCCATAGTAAGAAGCTTCCCAAACCAGCCGGAGCATGCCCACCAAGCAGAAAAACCTTCAACCGTTAAGTTTTTCCGCTCCTCTGACCAGAGCTCCGTCAGTGATCGAATTGCTTTTTTTGAAAGAAAAGTAAAAGACATTACATCAAAGTACACAACCGGCACGAATCAGCGGACCCGCACCAGCCCCCGGGCAGTCACTCAGAGTGAAGAAAAGCTAAAAGCCAGGACTCCCTGTGACAACAGGAGCACCATGGGCGCCATTCACAGATTATCGCTGAAACTCCTTGAAGAGACAGAAACCAGCAAAGAGCGCACAGATCAGATAAAGCAGCTGGAAAACCATGTGGACGCATTAAGGCCAGATAACACAGAACCAGCGGCATTGTCTGCATTGATCTCTAAAAATGAGTCTGTGATCCGCCATTGCAAAGAGCGCCTTGCAGCACTGGAGAATAACAAACCGGCGGTCAGCAAATTCTACCGGGAAGTGCTTGAGAAGCGAGAGCAGGAAAACAAAGATTTATCCATTGCCATCGCTCTGACCGCCAGAAAATAACAACATCAGGGAACAAATGCCTGGTGACCAAAAATCAACCAGGCATTATAATCTGTAGTAGTTCAGACCTGATCTGACAGTCACCGATTTTTCAGAGGGTGTCTGTCAGGTCAAATTCAGGCTACAAATTTTTCCTTCCAGATCTCTTTGCCATCTATCAGAGTTTCCATTGGCGTTCTT